>JANOIV010000103.1:0-19490 GCA_031407875.1 Desulfobulbaceae bacterium
ACTGAAGTGGGAAAAAGTTTTGGCATGAACAATTACAGCACGGTCAGCAGTGCGGTTGAGCGGGTGAAGCTGCGCCTGAAAAAAGACCTGCTGGTGCAGAAACATCTGGAAGAGATACGGAAAAAACTGAATAAAGGCCAATGGCAGACTTGATAATCATATAAAAGGCACCTCTGAGATGCCATACGGACCTCCCGATACCACCGCTGATGGTGGTATAATGAGATAGGGACAATAAGCGCATCTTTCATAAACGCTTACCAAACCAGGCAGATGTTATCCTGGCTGAACTGGAGCCTTTCAGAAGAGAAATTATCAACATCACAATTGAGTCCACCTTTAACTGGTATTGGATTGTGGAGTGTCTCTCCGATAGCGGTTATACGGTGCATTTGGCCAACCCTGCCGCAATGCAGCAATATAAGGGGCTTAAATTCCTCGATGATAAACATGATGCATTCTGGCTGGCCCATATGGACAGACTGGGAATTCTCCCGCAGCATATAGGGCTTCTCACCATTCCGGGTGTTGGCAAGATTCTGGCCTTGACCATAACGCTGGAGACTGGACCTATTGAGAGGTTCAGGAAGGTGTGAGCATATTCCTCCTATTGCCGGAAAATACCGACCAGCTGGCTCAGCAACAATAAACAAAAGGGCAAGGTAATAGCAAAAACGGCAACAAATATCGCTCCTGGGCTTTTGCCGAAGCCGCGGAATTTGCAACGGTTGCCTATGCGGCATTAGCACATAAACTGGCACGGGCCGCTTATTACATCATGAGGGATAATGTTGAGTTTGACGGCAAAAAACTCTTTGCCTGAAATTCGGCCGGAACGGTGAACTCGGAAAGGGGTTGGTAAAACAACCAGATTTAATTGGCAACCGTTCCGTCTGATTGAATATCAGTTTCTTTACCGCCTATGCTGTGAGCCACACAAGGGTTGGTTATAAGCCACGAGATTTGTACAAACAATTGGACACAATATGGCACCAATAATTTTCTGGGTCCGACGGCGCGGACAGGGGTTCGGGATCGGAGAAAAGAATTGCTCCACTATGAGATGTTTTGCGGGTCTCTTGCGTTCCGCAATTCTTTTCTCTCCTCTCGCCTTAATCCTGATGGGTGACTGGTGCGGTGAAGATATCACCGACACGTAAAGTTGAAATAACGGGCGCGATAAAGAACCGGTATTCGGCAAGGCTGGAGTTGTGTGATAAATGTGAACCCTCGCAAACAAAAGGTCTGTTTCTTTTCTTAACGGGGAATATTATTCCTTGACAAGGGGCCTTTTAATGGGTGACCTCTACACCCTTACACTACACGCCCTTTCACCTTCAATAAGCGTTTATCATGCAATTATCCTGGTTTCCAAAGCCGATTTATAGATTTGTTTATTTGGCAACATTTTTGGCACTGTCGGGTTGTGGATGGTTCATCTGGTCCGCATCTTCGGGTTGGCTACTCTTCTTCGTAATTGCTTTTTTAGCAGCGTTCATCCTGATCGGTTCTTCATTTATTGTTTGTTCAGGGGTATATGTTACTTCCATCTGCAAGGGAAACAGCCAATACAATAAAATTGCTCTCACTTTTGATGATGGCCCTTGTGAACAGACAAGAGAAATTCTTCAAATCCTGGACAAGTATAAGGTGAAAGCAACTTTTTTTCTCGTTGGCCGAAAAGTTGATCTTCATAGAGATATTGTTCAGGAAATGGCTCAAAAACAACACACTATTGGAAACCATTCTTATGATCATAAAACCTGGTTCCCTTTAATTGGAACACCCAGAATCAAAAATGACCTAACAGAGACCCAACTTACAATTGCATCAATTACCGGATCAAAACCGGTTTATTTCAGGCCTCCATTTGGCGTAACCAATCCTTTTATTGCCAAAGCGCTCAAAAACTTAAACCTCATAACAATTGGCTGGTCAGTACGTTCATTAGATACGGTAAAAAATAATCCCGAAAAAATACTTAACAGGATTACCCATAAGATGGGTCCTGGAAGTATTGTTCTTATGCACGATGCATCTAAAAATGCAGCGCTGGTATTAGAACAGCTTTTAATCTACTGCATTGAAAAAAAACTGGTGCCGGTAAACCTTGATGAATTATTGAATAATCAATTGTGCGAAATTATTAATGCAGGGGAAGGGGGAGCAGGGAATAGGGCGGTGTATCGCGATGATGAAATTTAAAAGCAAAACGGTTGCAGCCGAAGATCTGAATTCGGGCTGCAACCGTTCATTGTGAGAGGGATCTATTGGCGGTTGCTCGGGATAATCCGACGACCGATTGCGGGTCCCTTGTGCATTTAAAACTTATGCTTTCTGGGCCTGGGCCTGGGCTTGGGTCTGGGCCTGGAGATGCGGAACAGGCTTGGCCTCGATCCATGGTTTTCCGACGGGCAGTACGTCACGACCGAATACCTGTTTGAAGATGACATGGGCCATCATATACCAGGCATTGAGAGCACAGAGTATCAGGACATAGGCGGCAACCGTGGTCATAGCCGGGTAGCCGAAATGGGCCAGATCCAGAAGGATGAATCCCACCACCAGCAGGGTAAAGGTGGAGGCCATAGCGCCGTGAATTCTCATGGCACCGACCCACAAAATCATGGTGAAGAAGGTCCAGACGATGAGAAAATAGCCGATATCCGTGGGACTGGATTTATAGATGTCATATTTATTGAACAGCAGGATAATGGAGAGGGCAATCCAGAATGAACCGTAGGAGACAAAGGCACTGTAACCGAAGTTATTGCCCGCTTTGAACTCCTGAAATCCGGCTATGAGCTGCGCGAGTCCGCCGAAAACAAGTCCACAGGCAATAACCGGGCCGAGCCCGCAAAGTCCGAGATTGTGCAGCTGAAGTATCAGGGTAGTAAGACCAAATCCTGCGAGTCCAACTACTGCCGGGTTGCCGATTGGTGTTTGATTGTCTGCCATTTCTTTCTCTCCATGTAAAAAATTGATTGTTAGACACAAGCTCTCTGGTGCAGCACAATCAATTAAGCAAAAGGTATGCCAAGCGAGATATGTTAAAAAATCAATTGTATTGAGTATATTACGGTATTGTAACCCTGCCGGAGGGTTACAAGAAAAGTTGTAGGAAACACGGCATCGGCAACGGAAGACCCCTGTTTCTCCGGCAGAGCGGTGCAACAATTTTTGTTGTACATACAAAAAAAATTGTAGGGGCTATTGTTTCTTAAGCCAGTTTTTCAGCCTGTTGCTGAGGGCCTGTTGGGATATGCCGAGCAGTGCGGCGGCGGCGGACTGATTGTTTCCGGCCCGGTGCATGGCCTCTGCGACGAGCATGTTGGTCGCCTGTTTGATGGTGGGCAGGGGGGTGGCAAAGGTGAGCGGCACTCCGCAGCTGCCGTTATTGTGCAGTTTGGTTTCGTCCTGTCTGGCCATGGCTATGTGGTTGCGAAACACGATGAGCGGCAGAACCCCGCTCTTGTGCTGGGCTATGGCGTCAAATACCATGGCTTGGAGCTCACGGATATTGCCGGGAAAATGATATGACTCCAACAGAGTTATCAGTTCCTGAGGAATTCTCGGCTCGGATTTTTTCAGGGCCTGGGCGGCACATTGGCCGAAATGGCCGACGAGAATGCCGATATCCTCCCGGCGCTCCCTGAGGGGCGGTAAAATGATGCGATGGGTTCGCAGCCGGTAGTGCAAATCCTGGCGAAAAAGCTCTTTCTGCTGCAACTCCCAGAGGTCGACATGGGTAGAAGCGATGATGCGTGCGCTGCTGATCCGGTTTGTATCCTGGCCGAGCGGCATATACTCCTTTTCTTGCAACAGGCGCAGCAGCTTTATCTGGGAACTGTGGGATAAATCACCGATTTCATCGAGAAACAGGGTGCCGTCTGCCGCCCGTTCTATAAGGCCCGAGCGATCCGCATCGGCGCCGGTAAAGGCCCCTTTGACATGACCGAACAGGGTGTCCGAAAAAACGTTGTCGTCGAGACCGGCGACGTTGATGGCGACGAATTGCCCCGGATTACCGCTCAGTTTGTGGATGGCCCTGGCAATCAATTCCTTGCCGGTCCCGGTCTCGCCGCGGATAAGGACCGGTTGTGAGGTCGTCGCTATAGATTCGCAATAGCCAAACAGCATCAGCATCTTAGGAGAATTGGTGATGATGTCGGCAAAGGCTTCGGGGGTATTCAGACTGTCTTGCCGCAACTGTTCCTTCAGCATCAGGTTTTCCTGGTACAGCTCGCCGTATTGCAGACTCTTTTTTACCGAGGTGATAAGGCGGTTTTCATCAACCGGTTTGACGATATAATCGAAGGCGCCCGATTTCATGCACTCCACGGCTGTTTCGGCATCAATTTGACCGGTAATGATAATGATCGGAATATGGGGATATTGACCGGTGATTCTCTCGAGAATCGCCTCGCCATCCAGGTGGGGCATGTTCAGGTCAAGGAGGATAACGCTCGGAAGTCTTTGCTCGATTATGGCCATTGCCTGTCTGCTGTCACTGCAGGTACGCACATTGTTCATACCGGTGAGCTGCAGGATGGTGTCCACTGAAAGCAGGATCGCCTCCTCATCATCAATGATCAGAATCGGATCGGCCGGGTAAGGTCTGTTGCTCATATCATCCTCCCGATGACTTCGTCCGGGCTGTATCTCGGCAGCAGGATCGTGGCGGTTGTCCCGTGCCTGGGTTCGGAACTGAAGTCAAGCCAGCCGCCATGGTTGCGTATGATCGTGTCGGAAATGGAAAGGCCCAGGCCCGTGCCGCTGCTGTCCCGTCTGGTGGTGAAAAACGGGTCTTTGATACGGGCGAGAACCTCGACCGTCATCCCTCGGCCGGAATCCCGCACCTTGAGGAAAATCTCCTCTGATTCTTCAAAATACCCGGTGGTTATACGCAGACTCCGGTTCGGCTCGGTCAAGGCCTGACAGGCGTTGACCACCAGATTGATGACCACCTGACTCAGCCGCTGGCTGTTGCCCTGGAGGGTCGGCAGGTTTTCGTCATACTCGACCCGGAAATCATCCGTTGCCTTTTTGATAAGGCTGTATGTCAGGCCGATGGCCTTTTCCACGACTTGGTTGAGGTTGACCGTTTCTCTTAGGTCGGAAGGCTTCTGGCCGGAAAAATCCTTCAGATCGCCGACGATGCGTTTCACCCTTTCAACGCCCTCCTGCGAGAAGAGCAGGAGTTTCGGCATCCTTTCCCGCAATTGCGGGTAGGCCATGGGGCCAACTACCAGGTCGCCGCACTTTTCATGGTAACTGTCCAGGATAGGCTGAACAGCCCGCCAGAATTTATCGAAAACCTGAATGTTCAGCATGACCGAAGAGATAGGGTTGTTGATCTCGTGGGCAACGCCGGAGACCAGGGTTCCGAGAGAGACCATCTTATTGGTTTGCATCAGCTGTTCCTGTTGCATTTTGGCCTGGGCCTCGCTCTTCTTTTTTTCGGTGACATCCCGGGCGGTCATCAGAAAAGTAGTCGATTTTTCGGCAGGCTCCATTTTCGCGATGGTTGCCTCAACGGTGATCGTCCGCTGATCTTTGAGGATAAAAGTGGTTTCCAGCAGATAGTCATCGGGATGATTGTTGTTTATCCGGTCTATTTTTGCCTGAAAATGCTGGCGCTGGTGCGGAGGAATCAGGTCGGTGATAATCATTTCGGTCATTTCGGACGGCAGGTAGCCGCTTATTCTCTTCCAGGCGGTGTTGGCATAACTGATGCACAGGTGAGAATCAAAAAGCAGGATGATCTCACGGGCCGTTTCAGCCAGCAGCCGGTACTTATTCTCGCTTTTTCTGAGAGATTCTTCGATTTCACGGCGATGGCTCTCGCCGGTGGCCCCCTGCCAGATGACATAGACGGACAAGAGGGCGATTACCCCAAGAATGCCGAGGAAAATAAAGGTCATATGCCTGGTGATGGCGGCAATCTGGGCGTGGACGTCTTCGACGTACACCCCTGTCCCAACTATCCAATGCCAGGGCCGGTATTCCTGGACATAGGAAATTTTGGAAAAAATCCGCGATGGGTCGTCCTGCCATTGCCAGTGATAATCGACATAACCGCCCCCGGTTTCCTTGACCGTTTCGAGAAAGGACTGAAAGAGTTTTTTGCCGGCGGGATCTTCGGTGTCCGTTACGTCCTTGCCCTCCAGATCGGAGCGGTAGGGGTGCATGATCATGCGGGGATGGGTGTCGTTGATCCAGAAATAATCCTTGCCCTCAGGACCGTAGCGGAGGCTTCTCAGATGCGCGGCCGCCTGTCTTTTCGCCTCTGCCGCCGTGATGGATTTTTTTTCGACAAGTTGGGCGTAGTAGCGAATGGACCCCATCGCCGCTTCGCTGAGGGCATGGATCATTTCCCGTTTCCGCTCCATGAGATGGTCTTCGATCTTTGGCAGGATATAACCAAAAAATGTGCCGATAAAGAGAAACATGGAGAGCAGTACCGGCATAAAGATTTTTGCCGGCACCGCATGCGGAAAGGGAGGTCTGGCTGAATTTCTCATTCCCGTCTCCGAAGATACGTAAAATTTTGACCATGAGCGAACCGGGCAGCTCGGCATATCGCCAGTGCACCACACTTGCGATAATGCCCTGCTGAAAAGACTGTAGCCAATTTGATCCGGCATTGGAACTACTAATTGCCCATGGCAGCCTTGCCCGGGCGGGGCATGAAGGGGTGTCGTGGGCAATAAATGCGCTATGAAGAGAACAATTTGGCTGTTATAGTATGTCAATCACGTCGTATCATGCAAGGACAACCCTCTCCCTCCACTTCGCCATGAACACTCCGAATCCTGAGCTGCAACTGGCCGACGATTTTGTCCAGTACACCAACTGCCATATCTTTCTGACCGGCAAAGCCGGCACCGGCAAGACCACTTTTCTCCATGATTTAAAAAAGAAAACCCACAAACGTATGGTGGTCACAGCGCCAACGGGTGTGGCGGCCATCAACGCCGGTGGTGTGACTCTGCACTCGTTTTTTCAGATGCCCTTCGGTCCGTTTATACCGGGCAGCGAGAATTACCACGGCCAGCACCGGTTCAGCAGGGAAAAAATCAACATCATCAAGACGGTAGACCTGCTGGTGATCGATGAAATAAGCATGGTGCGGGCCGATCTGCTTGATTGTGTGGATAGCGTCCTGCGGCGCTACCGCCACAGCAATCTGCCCTTTGGCGGCGTGCAGCTGCTGATGATCGGCGACCTGCACCAGCTCTCGCCGGTGGTGAAGGATGCTGAATGGCAGATCCTGCGCCAATATTACGACTCCGCCTATTTTTTTCACAGTCATGCCCTGCGCGAAACCGAACTGCTTCCCATTGAACTCAAACATATCTACCGTCAGTCGGACGCCCACTTCATCGAACTCCTGAACTGCGTCCGCGACAACAGGCTTGACCCGGCCACCCTGCGGGAACTCAACAGGCGCAATATCCGGGATTTCACCCCACCTGATGACGAAGGCTACATCACCCTCTGCACCCACAACAGCAACGCCGACGCGATTAATGTTGGCAAGCTGCAGCTCTTGCAGAAAAAAACGCATCTGTTCCAGGCCGAAGTCGAAGGAGATTTCCCCGAACACACCTATCCGACCTCTGCCCTGCTCGAACTGAAAATGGGTGCGCAGGTCATGTTCGTGCGTAACGATGCATCCCCGGAAAAACGCTATTTCAACGGAAAAATAGGGAAGATAACGAACATTTCCGGCATGACCATCCGCGTGCATTGCCCCGAAGACGCAAGCGAGATTGAGGTCGAACAGGCCATTTGGGAGAACATTGAATACAAAATCGATCCGGAAAGCCTGGAAATCAGCCAAAACAAGATCGGTTCCTTCGAACAATTTCCCCTGAAGCTGGCCTGGGCCATCACCATCCATAAAAGCCAGGGGCTCACCTTTGACCGGGCCATCATCGACGCCAAGGCGGCCTTCACCCATGGCCAGGTTTACGTGGCCCTGAGCCGCTGCAAGACCTTCGAGGGCATGGTGCTCAGCTCCCCTCTGTCGGCCCTTGCCGTGAAAACCGATGCAACCGTGCTGCGCTTTGTCGAGCATGCCGGCAAGAACCCGCCATCACAGGAAAAACTTGCAGCGGCCAAGATCAGGTACCAGCAGCAGCTTTTGACTGAGTGTTTCGATTTTCAGTCGCTGCGTTCTCGTCTGGGCCGCCTGGTGGCGGTTCTGTTCAAGAATGCGGGTGTGCTTCAGGTGTCGGGCGTTCACGAGATCGACACCCTGGAAAGAAAATTTCGCGAAGAAATTTTTACCGTCAGTGAAAACTTCAAACAGCAACTGAATGGACTCTTCGCCGCCAATAAACTACCCGAATCCGATACCGCCGTTCTTGAACGAATAGCCAAGGCGTCGGTCTATTTTCAGGATAAACTTGCAGTGCATCTGACACCATTTATCACGAACATACAAATAGATACTGACAACAAAGAGGTACGGAAAAAGGCCAAGGAGGCCCTCAAACAACTCAAAGAGGAAACTGCTGTGAAACTGGCCGCGATCCGGTCCTGTCGCACCGGCTTTTCGCCGACCCAGTACCTGCGCGCCGTTTCGGCGGCCGAAATCGACCTCAAACCCGTCAGAGAGAGGAAGCAGGCCGTGACCGCCGGCGAATCCGATATCCGCCACCCTCTTCTGTTCCAGAGCCTGAAGGACTGGCGCTCGCAAAAGGCACGAGACGAAGAGGTTCCTCATTTCCATATCTTGCACCAGAAAACACTTATACAGATTGCCGTCAATCTGCCCGATACCCTGGCGGCCCTGGGAAAAATTAAGGGGATCGGCAAGCGTCTCGCCGAAAAATACGGCCAGGAGCTGGTGGCCCTGGTTTCGGCCTATCGCCGGGAACACAACATTACGGAGGTGGTGCTCCCCGAGTCCGACCCCAGCCAAAAGGAGAGCGAAACCGCAAAGAAAAAGGGGGAAAAGATTGACACGAAGAGGATAAGTCTTGAGATGTTTGAAAGGAAAATGACCATTCCAGAGATTGTCAAGGAACGTGGGCTGGTCATTTCCACCATTGAGGGACACCTGGCGTTTTTTGTGGAAGCGGGCACATTGGCGATCGGCAGGCTGCTCGCATCCGAGAAACAGCAGGTCATCGAGCAGAAACTGAGCGAGATGCGCGGGCATTCGCTTGGCGAGATAAAACAAGCCCTGGGCGACGGCTACTCCTACGGCGAGTTAAAACTTGTCCAGGCCCATCTGAAATACCTTGAACACAACAAGGACGATCATTCCATCACACCCGCTGCGTCCTCGTTATGAATATCAGCGAATTTTCCAAACAAAGCGGTCTCTCCCAGCACACCCTGCGCTACTATGAAATGATCGGATTATTGCCTGAAATTGCCCGAAATGGCAGTAATTATCGAGACTACTCCGAGAGAGATATCGCCTGGCTGGATTTTAGCAAGTGGCTTAAAGATACCAACATGCCGCTTGCGGATATTTTGCGATATGCCGTTTTGCGCGAGCAAGGCGAGGCTACCGAGCCGGAACGCCGGCCGTTGTTTATCGAGCATGCCGCACGACTCGAAAAAACAATACAAAATGCCGCTCTGGACTGCCAAGGCTTCATAATCCGACAGGGATAGCCGGGGGCGCGTGATTGTTGGGCTGTCTGGTGAAAATCAGGCCGTCTCGACCCGGTTGCGGCCGCCCAGCTTGGCCTTGTAAAGGGCCTGGTCGGCGGCCTTGATCAGGGCGTCACCATCCGGGCAGTCGGGGGTCCAGGCTGCCACGCCGAGACTGATGGTGAGCGTGATGATCCTGCCGTCTTTCAGGACGAAAGGCTGGTCCTGCACGGCCGAGCGCAGGCGTTCGGCGAGTTGTCCGGCCTCCATCAGATCACTGCGGCTGCTGATCACCAGAAACTCCTCGCCGCCGGTACGGCTTACCATGTCGTAGCTGCGGGCCTTGCTGAGGAAGATGGCGGACATTTCCTTTAAGACCAGATCGCCGCTGTCATGACCGTAGTTATCGTTGATTTCCTTGAAGTGATCCAGGTCGATCATGATGCAGGACAGTTTTTCGTTAAACCGTTTGGCCTCGGCCACCGCATCGTTCATCCTGGTCATGGCGCTGCGGCGGTTGGGCAGGTTTGTCAGGGCGTCGGTCATGGCCATGGTCAGGAGTTGCCGGTTGGCGGTCGCCAGTCGCGAGACATACTGCTGAATCAGTTCCCTGTCGTGGTTTATGGTTCTCTGGTAGCGGATCAGCCGTTCACCACTGCGGATTCTCGCCTCGAGAACCCTTGGCGTAAAGGGTTTGACCACATAATCGTCGGCCCCGGCATCAAAGGCCTGGACCAATTCGTCATCGGCCTCGCAGCCGGTCAGCATGATGATATAGACATGCTGAGTGATGCTGGTCCGACGCAGGACTTTGCAGAGCTCCAGGCCGTTGATCCCCGGCATTCTCCAGTCGGTGATGACCAGCTGCGGCTGGTGTTCGACAGCCTTCTCCAGCGCCTCCTCCCCATTTTCGGCAGTAAGGATAAGCCTGTCGTCGGCTGCAAGTATTTTCCTCAGATTGAGCAGGGTCAGTGGGTCATCGTCCACTGCCAGGATCTTCAGCTCCCTGTCCGGGGCAGTGCTGGTATTTTTGGCCAGATAGGTTTCGCCGAAGTCTCTGATCTGGTGGTAGAGGGGGCATTGCTGGGTGGGAAGCTGGAAAATATGGCTGCACTCCTGCCATTTCGCAACGATTTGGTCAAAGAATGTGCTGAACGTGTCGGCTGTAATGGAAAATTTTGCGGCCAGACCTTCCACCGAGAGGAGGGTGGTCGACTGGGGTATCTCCAGTAGGCAGATCTCGGCTATCTGCTGGGCCAGGTGGAGCAGACCAGCCAGCTCTGCGACCCGGCGGTTGACGATGCTGTCCAGCTGGTAGCGTTCGTGCAAACCCACACCCTGGGCGAATTCTTCAGGGATTCCCCAGTCGAGCAGCAGTTCTGCCGTTATCTCGTTATGATCATAACCAAATATCTCGTTCTCCCGCGCCACCTGCTGACTCCGGCTCAGCTCTTGGCTGAAGATCTGGGCATATTCCGGGGGGAAGGCGCTTGCCATGGCGAGTTCGCCGATGTGGGAGAGGAGACCGCAAACGAACAACTCATCCGGATCATATTTGCCCTGGACCTCGGCGATGGAACGGGCGGCTACGGCCTGGGCCAGGGAGCGGGCCCAGAAACGGGGATAGTTGAAGGTCTTACATCTGCCGGTCTGATTCTGAGAGAGCAGAGAAAAACTGAGGACCAGGTTGACCACATTGCTCAGACCCAGCCGAACGGCGGCCCGGTGGATCGACAGAACAGGGTTCTGGCTGCCCATGAGGGTTGAATTGGCGTACTTCAACAGCTCCGCCGTCAGGGCCGGATCGGTTTCGATTATCCTGGTAATATCAGCCAGAGAGGCATCTTCACTTTGACAGAGATGCATGACCTCAAGTGCCACCCTTGAAGGGGTTGGCAGTTTTTTTGACTCTCTCAGCTGATCGATGATTTTGCGTTTGTTCATGCCGCGTTGCCGATCATGTTATTCTCAGGGACAGTGCAGGCCGGGGAGACGGCAGACACGTTCTTCCTTGTCAGCATATCAGCAAACGGAGGGGAATGTCAAAAGAGTGGGGAGTTTTTTATGGCAGGGGGAGAGATGGATCAGTGACGGTTTTCTCCCGCCGCCGGGATTTCCCAACCGCCGCCAAGGGCCTTGAACAAGGTCACCATATTGGTGGCGAGCCGTTGTTCACTCTGGACGAGCTGATCCTGCGACAGCTGGAGAGAAGATTCGCTTTGGAGGACATTGAGGAAGTCGACCAAGCCCAGCTCATACTGACTCTTGGCAATGGTTGCCGCCCGTTGCCCCGCCTCAACGGCTGCAGTCAGGGTGCGCCGGGTCTCCTGTTCCCGTGAAAAGGCAATGAGGGTGTCTTCTACGTCGACAAGCGCCGCAAGGACCGTTTTTTCATAGGTTATCTGCGCCCTGTCTCGTAAGGCATTGCTGATCTCGATGCCGGTCCGGGCCTTTCCTCCATCAAAAATGGACCACTTGACACTTGGGCCGAAGGACCAGAACCGACTGCCGGAGGTGACAAGGTCAGAAAGACTTGTGCTCTCGAGCCCGGCCAGCGCCCCAAGAGAAAAACGGGGAAAAAGATCCGCTGTGGCCACGCCAACTTCAGCCGTTGCTGCCGCCAGCTGACGTTCGGCCCGACGGATATCGGGCCTGCGCCGGAGCAGATCCGAGGGCAGAACGCTCGGCAATTCGGGCGGGAGTGTCGGGATGAGCGCTGCCGGTGACAATTCCGCGAAGAGGGCCTGCGGGGGTTGGCCGAGGAGCAGGGCCAACTGGTGTATTGCCTGACCGGTGATAGTCTCAAGGCTCGGAAGCTGGGACTTGGTCAGGTACAGTTGGTTTCTGGACTGTTCGAGTTCAAGCTCGCTGCCCAGGCCGATCTGCGTCCGCTTGAGGACCAGATCAACGGTTTTTTCCTGATTAGTGATATTTTGCCCGGCAATGACGAGCCTCTGCTGAGCGCCGCGCAACTCCAGGTAGTTCCTGGCAACTTCGGCTTCAAGAGAGACCAGGACATCGCGTTTGTCTTCCACCGAGCCGGCGACTGAGGCATCAGCAGCTTCGACCGCCCGGCGGACACCGCCGAAGATATCGATCTCCCAACCGGCATCGAAACCGACCTGATAGAGATCGCGGTTGCTTTCTCCGGCGGCCGTATTTGCATAACTCCGGCTATGGCTGGAGGCAGCGGATGAATTGAGGGCAGGAAGCCCTGCCGTCCCTGCCAGTCGACGCCCGGCTCTGGCCTCACGGATGCGGGTTTCGGCGATGCGTAGATCCTGGTTGGCGGTCATCGCCCGCCGCACCAGTGAGTCGAGGACCGGATCCTTAAAGAGAGTCCACCAGTTGCTGAGGCTGGCCTCGGCCGTCGGCGAGACGTTTTTGGCAACCTCGCTCCAGTGGGCCGGCATATCGGGCCGGGGCGGTTGATATGTGGGGCCCACCGCTGTGCAGGCGGCAAGAAAGACCGTCGAGAGTAATCCGAAAATCTTCAGGAAATGGGGCAGGATATGTGTCTTCATGGTGGAGATGGCCTGTTATGATGGATAAAGTTCTGATTGCCTGAAGAGAAGGTTGCTTGCCATGTCAATGATCTTCCGCAGCTAACTAATCGAGTTGACCTCCCGCGCCGACGGCGGCGCGATTTCTCCGTATGCGTTTGCCTAGCCATTGCATGGCATCATCGACGTAGGAAAATACCACGGGAATAACCAGAAGACTGAGAAAGGTGGAGGTCAGCAAGCCAAAGATCACCACGATAGCCATGGGTGCCCGGAAACTCGGGTCGGTGCCCATGCCGAAAGCGACCGGTATCATACCCGCGCCCATGGCGATGGTCGTCATCACAATCGGTCGGGCACGTTTGAGGCAGGCGTCCAGCAGGGCGTCCCAACGGCTGAGGCCGTGGTCGCGGCGGGCCATGATGACGTATTCCACCAACAGGATCGAGTTTTTTGTAGCAATACCCATCAGCATGATGAGACCGATCATCGCCGGCATCGACATGGCGGTCTTGGTAATAAACAGGCCGATGAAGGCACCCGGAATTGACAGAACCAGGGCTGCGAGGATGGATACCGGCTGGACGAAGTCCTTGAACAGCAGGACCAGGACAATGTAGATGCACAATACGCCGGTGGCCATCGCCAGACTGAAGCCGGCAAACAGCTCGGCCATCGCCTCGGCGTCGCCGACCGGGGCCTGGGTCACGCCGGGGGGCGGATGCATGAGGGCCGGCAGCGCCAGGATCTTTTTCTCCACATCGCCCATGGGCATGCCATTGAGCTCGATCTCGAAATTGATATTGCGCAGTCTGTCGTAACGATCGATTTCCGCAGGTCCACTGGCAATGGCCAATTGCGCGACATTACCGAGTATCACCGGACCATGGGCGCCGGGGACAGCCAGGCGCGTCAGCAGTTCGATGTTTTGCCGGGCATCGGAATGCAGTTTGACGACAATCGGCACCTGGCGCAGCGAGAGATTGAGTTTTGCCAGACCCTGCTCATAGTCACCGGCCGTGGCGATACGCAACGTGTCGGCGATGGCGGCTGAGGTGACGCCCAGGTCGGCGGCTCGGGCAAAGTCGGGGCGGGCCGTAAGTTCCGGGCGAACAAGACTCGATGTCGAGGTGACATTGCCGAGACCGGAGATCGAACGGAGTTGACGCTCCACCTCCCTGGCGTAGGTTGTCAATGCCTGGCCGTCCTCGCTCGCCAGGACCAGCTGATACTGCTCGCCTCCACCTCCCAGGCCGACCTTGGTGCGGACACCGGGCAGGGTCTCGACCGCCTGGCGGAGTTGCGCCTCAATTTCCTGTTTTTTCACACCCGACCGTTCATTGCGCGGGGTTATATTGATCGTCAGACTGGCCTTGCGCACCTCAAACGCCCCCTGCAGGGCAAAGGGGTCGCCACCGGAATTACCGCCCCCCACGGCAGTGTAGACCATCTTGACATGGGGATTCTTCTGAATCGCCAGGCGCGCCTGTTCCGCCAGGGCAAGTGTCTGCTGGAAGGTGCTGCCGGGAGGCAATTCGAGGGATATCATGGTCTGCGACACATCATCCGCCGGCATGAAACCGGTGGGCAGCATGCTGGCCAGCACAAATGAACCGAAGAAAAAAACCGTCACCGCAAGCGTTGTGTACAGGCGATGCCTAAGACACCAGACCGCCCACCGCGTGTAATGTACCAGCCAGCGTGGTTCCTTGTAGGGCTTGACGATTGGTTTGAGGATGTAGGCCGCCATCATCGGGGTGAGCATGCGCGCCACCACTAATGAAAAGAATACGGCGATGGAGGCGGTCCAGCCGAATTGCACGAAGAATTTACCGACCACCCCGCTCATGAAGGCAGTGGGCAGAAAGACTGCGATAAGCGAGAATGTCGTGGCGATCACCGCCAGGCCAATCTCGTCGGCGGCCTCCATGGCTGCCCGATACGGCGTTTTGCCCATGCGGAGATGGCGCATGATATTCTCTATTTCGACGATCGCGTCGTCCACCAGAATGCCAACGACAAGCGACAGGCTGAGCAGCGTGACTACGTTGATCGTAAAGCCCAGGATGTGCATGACTGCAAAGGCCGGGATAATCGACAGCGGCAGCGCCGTCGCGGAAACAAAGGTGGCCCGCCAGTCACGGAGAAAGAACCAGACGACGATCACCGCAAGAATCGCACCTTCGAAGAGCAGGGCCATCGAGCCTTCGTAGTTCTCCTGGACCGGATCGACAAAATTGAAGGCCTCGGTAAAGGTGACTTCAGGGTGTTTGGCCTGGAGTTTCTTGATCTCGGCGCGCACCCCGCTTGCCACTTCCACCTCGCCGGCGCCACGGGATCGGGTTATTTCAAAGCCCACCACGGGCTTGCCGTTCAAAAGCGCGGCGGAACGCTGTTCGGCCACAGTGTCCTTGACGGTGGCTATCTGATTGAGGCGTATATGACGGCCATCGGACAGCGTAATCTCCATGTTGGCCAGTTCATCGGCCGACTGCACCGTAGCGAGCATGCGAATCGACTGTTCGACGCCGCCCACTTTGGCCCGGCCTCCCGGGGCTTCCTGCTCGATCTGCCGCAATTGGCGGGAGACATCGGCGGCCGTGGCATTGAGGGCCAAAAGGCGGTCGGGGTCGATCTCCACCTGCACCTCCCGCGTGCCGCCTCCCACCCGACCTACTGCGCCCACGCCCGCCACCGAGAGCATGTCTTTGGTCACGGTATTGTCGACGAACCAGGACAAGGCCTCTTCGTCCATGCGCTCAGAGGACACGGTGCAGGTGATGATCGGCATTCCCGCCAGATCCATCTTGGAGATGATAGGGTCACGCAAATCGCTGGGCAGGTCGGAACGTATGCGCGAGACAGCGTCCCGGACATCGTCGACAGCCTCCGAGGTGGGCTTTTCCAGCCGGAATTCCACCGTAACAGAGGCGCTGCCGTCCTGTACCTTGGTATAGATATGCTTCACGCCCTGCAGGGAGGCCACCGAGTTTTCGATCTTGCGGGCAATCTCCATTTCCATTTGCGAAGGAGAGGCGCCCGGCAGCATCGCCGTCACCGTTACCGTCGGCAGATCGATATCGGGAAAGTTCTGGATCTTCATGGCCTTAAAGCTCATCAGGCCCATGACGCTGAGCAGGATGAACAGTAAAATGGCGGGAATCGGATTCTTGATCGACCAGGAGGAGACGTTCATTGGCCACTCCTCGACTGGCTTTTAGAGGGATCGACAATACGAACCGTGTCACCATCGGCCAGGAAGGCCGTACCTGTGGCCGCAAGTTTGACATGTGGTTCAAGGCCGTGCGTGATTTCAACATGGTCATCGAGACGGCGACCGACCTCCACCTTGATCTGGGAGACCTTATTATTATCTTTCCCCACACGATAAACGTAGTTGAAGCCTTCGCGCTGGACAATCGCACTCTGCGGCAGGGCCAACACCGGGCTCTGGCCGAGTTGAAAATCACCACGAGCGAACATGCCTGCTTTCAGACCCGAATCCGCAGGAACATCGACGTAGATGAGGGCCATTCTGGTCTGCGGATCAACGGTCGGCGCCACCATCCGCACCGCACCTTTTGCCAGGATTCCGCCCGGAGCCGAAAGCGTCACGCTCTGGCCGGCTTGCAGGCGTGGCAGTTCTACGGCTGTTACTTCAGCCCGCCATTCCAGTCTGTTGAAACGAATGAGGCGAAAGAGCTCCTGTCCGGTTGACACGACTGCTCCCACCGTAGCCGAGCGAGCCGAGATAACGCCATCATCCGGCGCGACCAATTGTGTTTGCTCGAGTCGGATCTGTTGATTGTCCAGCTGGGCCCGCGCAGACGCCAGTCGTGCAGTGGCCGCGCGCTCGGCGGTGAGGTACTGGCTGATCTGCTGGGCACTGATCACGCCAGGAGTCTGCGCCCGCCTGGTACGTTCGGCGTTAGCCTTCGCCTCGGCCAGCATGGCCTCGGCCTCGGCTACTGCGGCGCGGGCCTGGGCCATATCGGCCTTGACTGTGACATTGGAGAATATGGCCAGTATCTGGCCCCGATGCACCGGTTCACCGACATTGACCTTCACCTCAGTAAGCCGCAGACCGCTGACTTCGGAGCCGATCAAGGCCTCCTGCCAGGCCGCGATGTCGCCGGTGGCGCTGAGGTTTATCGGCCATTCGGCCATTACAGGGCTGGTCGTGGTAACCGTCAGGGCCGGTTTGCTCGCGGTCGTTTTTTTGCTGTCGGCCACGTTATTGTTGTGATCGACCTCGCCGGCATTGACACGCCACCAGACGGCGCCGGACAGGAGCAGTATTGTGGCAGCGATACTCAATATTTTGTTTCGATTCAGATTTTTCATTTAGCCAACCATATTTTTTGTTGTTCTTGCAGTGGAACCCAGAGGATGCGTCACGATATACTGGCCATTTGGCACGGTGCAGGTTGTGGTTGCAACCCTTCCATGGCCTGGCGGAACAGGGTCTCGAGGGCAGTTTCAGCCTCTTCGGTCTTGATCCTGCCGGTGAACCAGGCGGAGACCAGCAGCAGATACAGGCCGTAAAAATGTCCGGTAATATGTAAAAATTCCAGGTCCTTTCTCAGCTCGCCGCGCTCCTGGGCCTTTTCCAGCAGGGGAAAGAGCAGTTTGAAATAGTTGTTTTCATTTTCCAGGTGCAGTTCCAGGTCGACATCGCGCGGGAAAGCGGTCTGCTGCATGAAAAGACGGCCGAATTCCCGATTTTCGGTGATATGACGGAACTCGCTCATATAGATACTGACCATCTGCTGGAGGATGGGGATTTCCTTGTCGGCGTTGCTGGTCAGTTCCTGATGCAGGCTTTCCAGTTCATCCTCACAGAAGGCGTGGAGTATGTCGCTCTTGGTCTGAAAATAGCTGTAGATGGTACCCTTGCCGATACCTGCCTCTCTGGCCAGTTCTTCAATGCTGGTCTTCTCAAAACCCTTCTTGCCGAAGAGCTTGACGGCGGCCTGCATGATTGCCTTTCGGGTCTGCTGTTTTTTCTGTTCTCTGATGCTTGCCATGATATCCCCTGACGGTGAAAGTTGACTGCAGTCGGAAATATAATCGTGCCGGGGAATTCGTCAAGAAGAAAAGTCGACTGTAGTCAATATTTCTAGTCAACAGGGCAAATGCAATATCAATCCAGTAGGATAAACGATAATCATGCTGAATATATACAAGAATTATGACGATTTGATTTGCCTGCATCGCCCGGATGCTGTGTGCAGTCGGGCAGCGTCGGCATGTTAGCCGGAGAGGCTCAGCTAAGCTGTGGGGCTTTTGTAAACAAGTTTTCAGGCTGATGGCTCGTTTTTGTTGCGCAAGAACGCCCAGACGCCCGCGTCGGTTTCCCGCAAACGGCCTGAAGGTCCCGTTACAGTTGAGCCGGAACAATTGAGACGACAGGAACTTGTTATAGGGCGCGAACAGCTTATAATACAATACACAGGATCAATTCGGAACGGAAAGGCTCTATTCCCACGACGTGTCAATCTAGCCTGAGTCCCAACGATCCTCAGCCCTTTGGAGGATGACTGAAAATCTGCCAGGATCCCCAAAGTACAACCGGCTGGAACATCGCTGCCAGGAAGAGTCTGTTGAACCGTTAACTTGGCCGTCAGTTCCGGCATTTACGCTCACAGAGGGAACTGATGACTTTTCACCCTACCGGCAAATTCTCAAATACTCCCGAATCCTTCCATGCATCGCTTGCCCGTGGAGGATCGTGGCGGGTTGCGGGAGAACGAGAAATATCAAGCTGATAACACCGAGAAGGGCCGGAAGTATCCCTCATCGGTCATTACCTGCCAATATGGTTTTTTGGGACAAATCGCAGTGCAATGGCCGGATCTAATATTTATGAGGAGGTTGTCATGGAAATTAAAGATTACTGCAAGAGTGTGGATATCGAACTCACCATGTGGAAAGCAAGATTGTACGATGTGATCAGCAAAATGGATCGTTTGCCTACCGGTGACAAGCAGCGAATGTATGAAGAAGTTAACGGACTCCATATGGTTATGGCCGATTTGGATGAGAGGATCCAAAAACTGCGGACGGAGTGCCCAACCTCATGGAAGCCTGAGCAGGAAGATATACGTGCGAAATTCTCGACACTCAACAGCAAATACAACGACACTGCGGGTGTGCTCTTCGATTACGATATCGGCGGTTGAACCGTTGTGTCAATGTCGAATAACTGATTGTATCGACATCGGGAGGTGATGATATGAAGCGGCAAAAAGAGATGGTTGAGTCATTTCTGATAGGCCATCGCCAGTTTATGACCAGCCTGGAGTCCTCGATCGACATAATTGAACATGACATCAAGGAGGCGGTGGATTTCGATATCGAATGCACGAATGA
>JANOIV010000104.1:0-27518 GCA_031407875.1 Desulfobulbaceae bacterium
ACTGAAGTGGGAAAAAGTTTTGGCATGAACAATTACAGCACGGTCAGCAGTGCGGTTGAGCGGGTGAAGCTGCGCCTGAAAAAAGACCTGCTGGTGCAGAAACATCTGGAAGAGATACGGAAAAAACTGAATAAAGGCCAAAGGCAGACTTGACCCCTTTTCGGGTTCACGAGAGCCCCAACCAAAGAGAGCTTTTTCAGGAATTAGAATCCTCGGTACTACCGAGCGGGAAAGTTCTCGTAGTGGAGCCACCATTTCATGTGGCAAAATCGGCCTTTGCGGAAGTTATCAGAAATGCTCAAGATGCTGGATTTAAACCTGAAGAAGGTTCCAAGGTGATTTTCAGCAAAACAGTCGTTTTGAAAAGAGATTCCAAGTAACTGAAATAAGTATTAGAAAGTCCACGTTTTAAAATTTTTCCGGTTTGGTCGCCCACCGTATAAAAATTCCAGCTTGCTTTTGCTGCTGAGCTCATACACAATGAATACCTCGTTGCTTGTTACTTCTTCCAGTATTCTGAAATACCAATCATGAACGAAACAGAACCATCACCAATCGCGGCCTGTCTCAAGGGCGTCCGGCGGGCGCTGCCTATAGTGCTGGGCTATATTCCCATCGGCTTTGCCTACGGGGTCCTGGCCGGCAAGAGCGGCATCTCGGTGGCCAACACCCTGATCATGTCCCTTATAGTCTTTGCCGGCTCGGCCCAGTTTATCGCCGTCGGGCTCTTTGCCAGCGGTACCGGGGCGGCCGCGGTCATCCTGACCACCTTTATCGTCAATCTCCGGCATCTGCTGATGGCCGCCTCGCTCACCCCTTATCTGTCGGGCTGGAAGAAGAAGTATCTGGCCTTCTTCGCCTATGAGCTGACCGATGAGACCTTCGCCCTCCATTCCAGCGCAGCCAAGACCCTCAACAGCTGCCCGATTGAGGCCATCAGCCTCAATGTCACCGCTCAGGCCTCCTGGGTACTCGGGACGTTGCTCGGTATCGTGGCCTCGAATCTGATCGGTGATGTCAAACCCCTCGGCCTCGATTATGCCCTTTCCGCCATGTTCATCGGCCTGCTGGTCAGTCAGTGCACCAGCCCGGTGCGGGTCGTCACCGCTATTTTTTCGGGAGTGCTGGCGACTGTCCTCTATCTGGCGGGCTGGCACCAGTTTCATATCATCGTCGCAACCGTGGCCGGGGCCACCTTCGGACTGGGGGTGGAACAATGGACCAAACGCTGATCCTTCTCACCATTATCGGCATGGCGGTAGTCACCTATCTGCCCCGCCTGCTACCCATTCTCTTTTTGAGCGGCAGGACCCTGCGGCCGCTGCTGGTGGCCTGGCTGCGTCTGGTGCCGCCGGCGGTGCTGGCGGCCATGCTGGTGCCGCCTCTCCTGGTCCCTGAGAAACGGCTCGACCTGGGCTTCGACAATATCTTTTTTTGGGCGGCCCTGGTGGCCTTTCCCGTGGCCTGGAAGAGCAAGAGCCTTTTTGCCACCGTCGTAGTCGGCATGGGCCTGGTGGCCTTGGCCAGATACTTCGGGTTTGGATATGGCGGCTAGACCGGCAGCCAGAGGAGGAGAATGGGCTGCCAACACTGAATGAACCTGATGAGCTGAAATGGCGACATACTTTCTGGGTGATGCGCTCAAGGAAGTATCGGAAAATGATTGTAACCACCCTTGCATTGAGTTGAAGTATCAGCGATAATCAGACAGCTGTATAAGCATTCGAAGTTGTATAACAATCACCCGACGTATAACGAGCAGATTTCGAGGGGGATATCATGTCACTGAATACACGCACACTGTCACGCCTGTTGTTGCACTGCCTGCTCATCCTCGTACTGCCTCATCTGCCTGTGCCGGGATGGGCTGCCGAGCCCCTGCTGCCCAGCAGTTTGCCAAAGAGATCGTCCTTTTTAACTGGCTGGAGGATATCCCCCAGTCGGTACTTGATGCCTTTACCCTGGAGACAAAGGTCAAGGTCAAATACCAGGTGTTCAGTTCACAGGAAGAAGCCATTGCGAATCTTCGCGCCGGGCATGTCTACGATGTGGCGGTAATTGAAAGCCGCTTTATCCCTCTACTGGTACATGAGGGTTTGTTGGCACAGCTCAATTATGAAAATATCCTCAACTTTAAATATATCTCACCCAATTTTCGCGGCTTGACCTATGACCCTGAAAATCGCGTCTGTATTCCCTACTCCTGGGGTACAACGGGACTGCTGGTCAATACCAGCCTGAACCACTCTGCCATCAGACGCTGGGCCGACCTTTGGGATGAGCGGTACGCCGGCAAGGTGGCAATATCGGTCAGTCACCCACGTGAAGCGATTGGTCTGACCCTCAAATCGCTGGGATATTCGGCCAATTCCGAAAAGCCGGCCGAGGTAGAGGCCGCCGTGGCCAGATTGCTGCAACTGAAAACCAACCCGTCGTTCCTGTATCGATCGTACCCTGACTTTGGCACGCCGGCCATGGCAAGTGGAGAAGTCCTTGTCGCCGTAGGTTTCTCAGGGGATCTGCTGGAGAGTCAGAAGCTGGGTCTGTCGGTTGACTATGTCCTTCCCGAAGAAGGCCTTTTGCTATGGGGAGACACCTTTGTTGTGCCGGCGAGCAGCCGCAACCAGGCCACGGCGGAGCTCTTTATCGATTTTATCCTGCGTCCCGAAATCAGCGCCGAGATTGTCAACCGGAAGTATTATGCCAGCGCCAATGAGGCTGCGCGGCCTTTTGTGAAACCGCAGATCCTTGAAAATCAGGCTATCTATCCAACCGATGCAATGCTGATGAAGGCCGAGATCGTTCAGCCGCTCAGCCCGGAAGGTCAGCGGCTGTATGACACAATATGGCAGCAGTTCCTTGCTGCATATCCAAAACCGCAATTTAAAAAAGACATGGGCAAGAGATAGATGTCTACGGCACCTCGTCCATCTTCTTTATATAAGCGCATTCTGACGATGATGGCTGTGATCTTTGCGCTCATGACCGCCTTTATTGTGAGCGGGGAATTCTGTTGTTCGTCTATAAAAACGAGAATCTTTTCTGGCATGAACGCCAGCGTGAAGCTGTCCATAATGCTGCCAATCAGGTGGCCGACTATATAGACAAGAATGAGAAAATTCTCCATTGGTTGGAACGAGTTCGGCTACGATGATATGCTGGCAAGTCCAGAGACATTCCGGGCTGTCCTGCAGGAGAATCCGGCATTTCTTGAAATCGCCTTTCTGGATGTAAACGGCAAGCTGCGGCTGAGTTCCGCCCAGAATCAACCTATATTGGCCAATCAGTTCACCGTTCAGCAATCCCAGTGGTTTCGAGTGGCCAAGTCCGGCAGAAAAATCTACTCGCGCATTCAGACATCTCCCAGAGGCGAGTCCTCTCTCCTTTTTGCCATGCCTTCACATCAAGTCGGAGTGATTGTGGCGCAGATTAAGATGGATGGCTTATGGGCAAAAGTGGCGGAAATCCCTTCGGTAAGAGCGGGAGTGTCTATGTTGTCAGCCCCGAAGGCCAGGTCATTGCCCATCAGAACTCTCAATTCGTCCTGGCGAACCGTAACACCAGTAACAAGATGCAGTTTCAGGCCATCCTGCAGGCGCCCGGAAATGAGAATGCCGGCAGGGCGGAAAATCTTGATGGTGTCCAGGTGATAAACTCCTCGACAGTGATCGCGTCAACCGGTTGGATTGTCATTGCAGAATTGCCCCGGGAGGAAGCGCACGCCATCACGCGCAGGGCGTTGCTCCTCATCCCGTTCGGTTTGATTCTGCTTATGACGCTTTCCGCCGTGGCTTTTAGGAAGATACTCGTGCGGGAGTTCCGTCGTCCGGTGCAACTCCTGCGCGCTGGGGCGCATCGTCTGAGTAAGGGAGATCTCAGCTATCGCCTTGAGATTCCACCGCGAATGGATGAACTGAGCCAGGTGATGGAGGCATTCAACAGCATGGCCGATGAATTGTCTGCTCAGCATGCTGAATTGCAAGGGCATGCCGATGAAATAGCCGGCGCCTATCAGCAAATCCAGAGGGAGCTCGATGAACGTCAAAAGGCCCAGGCCGCCTTGAAAAACCTCAACGAAGAGCTCGAAAACCGTGTTCAGGAACGGACGCTTTCCCTGCGCTAGGCAAACAAAGACCTGCTCCATGAAATCGCAGAGCGCAAATCGGCTGAAGAACAGCGAAAAAAACTGGAGACGCAGCTTCAGCAGGCGCAAAAAATGGAGGCCATCGGTACGCTGGCGGGAGGCATTGCCCATGACTTCAACAATATTTTTGGCGCGATTCTCGGCAATGCTGAAATGGCCCGAAGCGACAGCCCCCCCGGCACGAACGTTACCGATGATCTGGATGAGGTGATCAAGGCCAGTCACAGGGCCAGGGAGCTGGTCAAACAGATACTTGCCTTCAGCCGCCAGGCCGGTGCTGAATGTATTCCACTGCAACCGGCAAACATCGTCAGGGAAGCAATGAAAATGCTTCGCCCCTCGATACCCTCAACCATTGAAATACATCAAGAGATAACCTCATCGCCCCGTCTTATCATGGCCGATCCAACACACATCCATCAAATTCTCATGAATCTCTGTACAAATGCCTTCCATGCCATGGAGAGCGCCGGTGGCAGGATTGATATATCTTTACAAGACGTAGAGTTAAGCCAGGAAGATCTGGGAAAGGAGCCCGATGTCACACCCGGGCGCTTTATACAGTTGTCGATAGAAGACTCCGGTCCGGGAATAGCCCCCGAGGTGCAGGGTAAAATATTTGATTCGTATTTTACCACCAAAGAAGTCAGGAATGGGGCTTTCCATCGTCCATGGGATTGTGAAAAGTTATGGTGGTTTTATCTCTCTTGCCAGTGAGTCCGGAAAGGGTAGCGCTTTTCATGTCTTTTTCCCTGTCATTGAAGAGAATGCCATACACCAGGAAAATGCTATCGAGATGATTCCTCTGGGCAGGGAGAGGATTCTGTTTGTTGACGATGAACAAATGCTCGTGGAAATGGGCAAGAAAATGCTCGAAAAGCTTGGCTATAGTGTTACCACCAGGACGAGCAGTCTTGAGGCCCTTGAAACCTTCCAGAACATGCCGGATCAATTCGATATCGTCATCACCGACCTGACAATGCCGGGCATAACTGGCTTGGATCTCCAAATGGATGCTTCAGATCCGACCTGATATCCCGATCATCCTCTGCACCGGATACAGCACCATAATTTCAGAGGATACAGCTAAGGCCGCCGGCGTGCGAGAATTCGCCCTGAAGCCGTTGGCCAAGAAAGACATCGCCCGGTTGATCAGGAAAGTGCTTGATGGCGCATGAAAGATCGATGAGCTGGAATAATTGACACCTGAGGCAGAAGAGAATATACATCTCTGTCCACTCTACCGGTCCGTCACCAGATAAGCGATATTCCTCGAATGCCTTGATTCCGTATGCCCCTCTTTGTCAATATCCTCCTCATTGTCCTGCCGGTCTTTCTGGTGATAGCTCTTGGCTTCAGTCTGAAGTGGACTGGGCTTGTCGACAGCGGCTTTGTCTTTGGGCTGAACCGGCTGGTCTACTATATTGCCCTGCCGGCCCTGCTGTTTTATAAAATTGCCCTGGCAGATTTTTCGGCCAGCTTCCATGGCCTGCTACTCGTCGGTCTGCTTGCCGCAGTCTTTCTGACCTTTCTCTTCTCCTATGGTTATGCCGCCTTGCGCGGGTATTCTCCCGAGGTGCGCGGCAGCTTCTGCCAAGGGGCTTTTCGGGGCAATATCGCCTATATCGGCCTGGCCATTGTCTTCAACGCCTATGGCGAGGAAGGGCTGGCCGCGGCCGGCATCCTCCTCGGTTTCATGGTGCCGTTCTTCAATTTTCTGGCCATCGTCGCCCTGCTTCTGCCGCACCGGCATAATGAACAGCGGATGGGCGCGGCCTTCTGGGCCCAGCAGCTCAGCTACAACCCACTGATTATTTCCTCTTTTGCCGGGATTCTCTGGAGTTTTCTCAAATTACCCCTGCCGCAGGTGCTCGACCGGAGCCTGGATATCATCACCGGTATGGCCCTGCCTCTGGCCTTGCTGGCTATCGGCGCCTCATTTTCACTCAGGAGACTGCGCGGTGATCTGTCCAAGGCCCTCATCGCCACCAGTATCAAGATCGTCTGGCTGCCTCTGTTCACCGCCATCATCCTGCTGTTTCTCGGCATAGGAGGGCGGGATCTGGCCATCGGCGTGATCTTCGCCGGCACACCCACGGCCACCGCCGCCTATATCATGGCCCAGCAGATGAAAGGTGATGCGGAGCTTTCCGGCTCGATCATCATGCTTTCCACCCTGTTTTCCATATTCTCCTACACGATTGCCCTCTTTACTCTGCAAAGGCTCGGGTTGTAGGCCATTTGCGGGAGATACGGTCTCTTGATGAAGAACGTTAAAATCCATATTGAGCAACGATTGCTGGCCTGGTTTCGACAGACCAACCGCGATCTGCCCTGGCGCCAGACCTATGATCCGTATCATGTCTGGATTTCCGAGATCATGCTGCAGCAGACCCAGATGGACCGGGGGGTGGAGTATTTTAGACGCTGGATTGCCCGGTTTCCCGACGTGGCCGCTGTTGCCAAGGCCAAGGAACAGGAGATCCTCAAGCTCTGGGAGGGCCTGGGGTATTATGCCAGGGCCAGGAATCTGCATCGGGCCGCCCGGCTTGTGATGCGGGACCATGGTGGGAAAATTCCCTGCGAGTATGCCACGCTGCGCTCTCTGCCGGGGGTTGGTCCCTATACCGCCGCAGCCATAGCAAGTATTGCCTGCGATCAGGATATCCCGGTCATCGATGCCAACGTCGCCCGGATCTTCGCCCGCCTCTTTGATCTCGACGAACCGGTGAAGGGCCGGAGTTGCCGGGAGAGGATCGAACGCCTGGCCTGGGAATTGCTGCCCAAGGGCAAGGCGAGGATCTACAACCAGGCCCTGATGGATCTCGGCGGCCTGATCTGCACCCCGAAGAATCCGCTCTGTGCCAGTTGTCCGCTTGCGCAGGTCTGCCGCGCTTTATTGCGAGGAAGTGTGGCCGACCGGCCGGTAGCCGGTAGCCGCCTGAAGACGATATTGATCGAGATGGCGACAGGTATCTTGAGCCATGAAGGACGGCTGTTTATCCAGCAGCGCCTGGCCGATGATATATGGGGTGGATTGTGGGAATTTCCCGGTGGCCGACTGGCAGAGGGTGAGCCGCCGGAGCAGGCCGTGGTCCGGGAATATCTGGAGGAAACGGGCTTTGCGGTTGAGGTTTGCAGCCATATTACCACCGTCATCCACCACTATACCCGCTACAAGGTGGTGCTGCATTGCTTCGCCTGCCGTCTCACCGGCGACAATCCTCAACCGCAGCTCCGGGCCGCTCAGGCCTGCCGTTGGATCTATCCCGATGAACTGGGGCAATTCGCCTTTCCTGCCGGGCATCGCAAACTCCTCGAGTATATGCAGAAGGCATGCCCCGAGCGGCTTTTGGCCCCCTGCGAATAATCAGAACACTGTCAGGCGCAGAACTCCAGTCGAACCGGACAGTGATCCGAGCCCACGATCTCCTGAAGGATAGCGGCATCAAGGATCTTGTCGCGGCTCCCCGCACTGATGCAGAAGTAGTCAATACGCCAACCGATATTCTTGGCCCTGGCGTTGAAACGGTAGCTCCACCAGGTATACTGGTCAGGCTCCTGGTTGAACATCCTGAAGGTATCGACAAAGCCGGCCGCCACGAACCTGTCCATCCAGGCTCGCTCTTCCGGGGTGAATCCGGCGTTTTTAGTGTTGGCGGCCGGATTCTTCAGATCGATCGGTTTATGGGCAACATTGAAGTCGCCGCAGAGGATCACCGTTTTTTCCTGCCGCAGCCTATCGGCGAAGTTCAGCAGGGCCTCATTGAAGCGGAGTTTGAAGTCGAGACGCTTCAAGCCCTCGCCGCTGTTGGGAAAATAAATGTTCATCAGGTAGAAGGTGGCGAATTCCAGGGTGAGTACTCGCCCTTCGCAGTCGAACTCCGGCTCGCCAATGCCCGTCAGCACCCGCAAGGGTTCAAGGCGACTGTAGAAGGCCACCCCGGAGTAACCCTTGCGCTCGGCGCTGTGCCAGTAGGAGATATAGCCGGGGATATTTTTCAGCTCAGTGGAGAGTTGCTCGGGTTGGGCCTTGGTTTCCTGAAGGGCGACGATGTCGGCATCAAAACCGATGAGCATCTCGGCAAAACCCTTCTGTTCGATGGCCCTCATGCCGTTGACGTTCCAGGAAATGAACCTGTAGGGCATCTGGTTGTTTCGGGTATTTTTTTTCATAATCCTTCTCGGGGTGACTCCTCGTTGCGGGCATGCGCCGGCAAGAGGACATATATCGCAGTGGGGGCTGACGGGACGGCAGATCGACTGGCCAAAGGCTACAAGCAGCGAGTTGACAGTCTGCCAGTGGCGCTCGGGCAGTTTCTCTCGCAGGGCCATTTCAGTCTTAAACGGGCTGTCGGTCGTGACATACTCCCAGATGTTCATGATCCGGTGGACATGGGTGTCGACACAGATGGCCGGTTTTTTGAAAGCGACACTGCGGACCAGATTGGCGGTCTTGCGCCCGACACCCGGCAGGGTGACGAGTTCTTCGATGCTTGCCGGTACCTTATTTCCGAAGGCCTGCAAGGCTTCAGGGAGTTGGGTCAGGTATTTGGCCTTACTTCTGAAAAACCCCACGGGATAAATGGCACGGGAGATGGAATCTTCGGAGAGTCGGGCCAGTGAGGGGATATCGCCTGCGAGCTGGAAGAGGCGGTCGGCGGCCCGGGCCGTCACTTCGTCTTTGGTGCGGGCTGAGAGGATGGTGGCCACCAGGACCCTGAAGGGATCGCCGGTCTGAACCGCAATAAGATCAACAACCGGGACCTGGACCTTCTCCACGGCCCGGGCCACTATCGTCAGAAAATCGTCAATATCGATGGACATAGAACACAGTGGCAATTCCGGGAACTCCTTCCGGCTGGTCTCTACGACTCTTTGCCGGAAGGAGTTCTTGTGGGAGAAGGGATGCAGATGAACTGATGGACAAAAGGCAGGTTTTTAGGAGCCGTTACGAAACAACTTGTCCATTTCCCATATTTCGTTACGACGGTCATGGATGGCCTGGTGTCGCTCGCTCCATGAACGGATGAAGAGCGACCGGCTCCTTATGCCGTTCTCGGTATTTCTCTGGCCCAGTTATTTTTTAATAACGGCTTACCAGACACGGAACTCGCCGGTATCCAGGTGGACAAAGTCCGATTTCGCGTAGTAGCCGACTCCGCCGTAGCGCAGCTGCCTGGCGATATCCCGAAGCTCTCGGGTAAGGACATCGGTGAGCCGGACATCAATGGCTCGGCCCCGCATATGCAGGCTGTGCGGGGCTACGCCGGAGCTTTTCGCATGCATGTAAGCGTTGGTCCGGGGTGAGCGGTAGCCGGAGATGACCTCATAGACTCCCTTGCTGCCGGTGAGCCGCTGGATTCGGCAGAGAAAGTCCATCAGGGTCGGGTCGATGATATGGGTTTCACCGGTGCGGAAATCACGGAGGAAGGTCTTGAGCTGTGATTTGGCCGTCTGGGGGTATCTGCCGGGAATGTAGTTGATTGCCAGTTCCTCTCCGGTGTGGGTATGAACGAAGGAGAGCATGTGGGGTTCAGCGATACTTGAAAGGGCGTCGAGGGGTGAGCTGAGGAGCAGTCCGAGAGCAAGCTGGGCGGAGGCGGTAAGAAATTTGCGTCGGCTCAGGAAAAATCGTTTTATCGGCTCGTTTGTTGGCATCTGGCGTCCTATTGTCTATGTTGCACTTGTCGGTTTTCTCCCAAAAGAGCCAGGGAGAGTTCGGTATCCCTACCATAAACGTCCCTATTAAAATGGATTGTTCCATCTTTGTCAACCCAGGTTGTTTGGTATGTGAGATGAACTGAGAGGGGAACAGTCAGTTGCACTACCTTTCGCCTGCCGGTATCGATGGCCCCTTTGAGTTTGTCAATTGTCCAGCCTGCTTTCTCTCCCTCGAGGGCAAAGGCGGCCAGGGCCAGCGGGTCACTGACCCGGATACAGCCGTGGCTGAAGTTTCTCTTTGACTGGCTGAACAGATCGCGTTTGGGGGTATCGTGCATGTAGATCGCATAACGGTTGGGAAAGACGAATTTTACTTGGCCCAGGGCATTCAAGGGACCGGGGTCCTGGCGGAGTTTGTAACGGGACATCTGGGCGCTGGAGATGGATTTCCAATTGACCCTGGTACTGTCTATTTCGACTGCATCCGGATCCCAACTGGAGAAAAGACGGACCTTGCGATCGACGAGATATCGGGAGTTTTTCTGAAGGTGGGGCAATTCCTCCTTGCTGGCAATACTTTGGGTGATGTTCCAGTAAGGATTGAAATCCAGGTACTGAATGCGATCGCTGAATATCGGGGTCTGATTTTCCAGTTGACCGACAATGACCGGGAGATCAAGGACAATTGTGTCATGCTCGACTGCCTTCAGATTATATCCGGCGACATTGACGAGGACATATTTCTCTCCCAGATCATGGGCCTGCCAGCGCCATCGTGTCATATTGACCATAATCTGTCCCACCAGGTGCTTGGCCGGAATATTCATGGCGGCGATGGTCTGGGGCCCGATAACACCATCGGCCTCAAGTCCGTATCTCCGCTGAAATCGCATCATGGCCTTCTCCAGCGCTTTGTCGTAGTGGCTGTCGGAGTCCGCAATTGTTTCCAGGTCCCCTGAGAGGTGCAGGCGGATACGAATGGCCGGCACACGGGGATCGTTCTCGCCGGGACGCAGGGTCTTGCCCGAGTCAATTGTCTTCCAGGCCCCGGCGGCCGCCAGCTCACGATATGTCTTGAGGGCAATTTTGAGGGACTTGTAGTGCTGGTGGCCAGGTGGCAGAGATGCCAGATATTCTGCCAGGTCGGTGGCGGCGAAGATGGTCTGGGCCGTGATCAGAGGGTCAAAATCCTGTCTGCCGGTATCCTGCAGGATATTCGGGTTGGTGGCATAGGACTCAAGCTGACCGTAGCTGACGTCGTGGGCATAGAGCAGAAGATTGTACGTGAGGAGGGTGTCGAGCAGGGCGAGGTCCGGGATATTTCTTGACGACCAGAGGTTTGCTATCTCCTCGGCCTTGTAGTCGGCGGGCACAAGGCCTTCCGTATCGGCGGCACGCAGATAACTGAAGGCGGTGGCTGCCCGTGCGGTTGGCCCGTTTTCGTTCACCCATAAAGGTTTATCGCCTGTGGCATGATAGATCGTGGCCAGACAGCGATCCTGGGAGGCGATCAGGGGTATTGGCGATTTCAGCGGTATTGGCGATTCAGCAGCTCGCAGTTCATCCGGGGTGTATTTGAGATGTATCGCCAGGGCCTGGCTGAGCTGAGCGGAAATATCTGGTGCGTCTGTTGCGTTCGCCACCCGTTGTGTGGCGAAACAAAAGAAAAACAGCGAGAGGCTGAGTGCGGTGGAAATGCTGGTCAAGCCGGTTCTCGAACAGATACACAAAACGGTCGAAGAGAGGTACATGGGGCCACGGTGGTAAAAGAGAGAACAAAAAAAGACGAAAAATGTAAACGAATACTTCATTTGTACCATTGAAAGGGGGGGAAAGTAAAGAAAAGAGAGTAGCTGAACGACAGGCTTACTGGGCGCGGGTCCGTTATTGAAGTATCTCCGGTAGTTTTTTGGCGAGAAAACCACCGGAGAGGAAGCGTTATTCGGGGAGAATGAGGGAATTCTCGGTAAAATTCAGGGTGGCAAAATAATCTGCCAACTCTTCCTGGCGGCGGATCAGGTCGATCCTGCCATCGGCACGTAAAAGCAGTTCCTGGGGCCGGAGGGTGCCGTTGTAGTTGAAACCCATGGCATGACCATGGGCGCCGGTGTCATGGATGAGCAGAATGTCTCTATCCTCAATGACTGGCAGTTCGCGCTGGATGGCAAACTTGTCGTTATTTTCGCACAGAGAACCAACGATGTCCACGATCTCCACCTTGCCGGTCCGGTCTTTGCCAAGGACCTCAATATGGTGATACGCGCCATAAAGGGCCGGACGCATGAGAGAATTCATGCAGGCATCCACCCCGACATAGGTCCGATAGATTCCTTTGCGGTTGATGGCCCTGACCACGAGCACCCCGTGCGGTCCGGTCATATACCGACCGCTTTCCATGAAGAGGGCGGGGGTGTAGCCGTTGCGCTGCCTGAAGGCCTGGAAGGCTGTGGTTATCTCCCGGCCCATGGTCTCGACCGGCAGTTCTTTGGCCTCCGGCAGGTAGGGGATGCCGAGGCCTCCACCGATATTGATGAATTCAAAGGTGATGTCGAGTTCTTGGGCGATAAATTCGACGAGCTCCAGGAGCATCTCGGCGGTCTGCACCATATATTCATGATTGAGTTCATTTGAGGCAAGCATGGTGTGCAGACCAAAGCGCCGAGCACCCCGTTCCTTGGCCTGGCGATAGGCGGAGAGGATCTGGTCATGGCTCACTCCGTATTTCGCCTCGACCGGGTTGCCGATGATATCGTTACCGACGCGGCGTGGTCCGGGGTTATAGCGAAAGCAGATGAGCTCCGGCATCACCGGGACTTTGGCGATGAGAGAAATATCATCGAGATTGAGGATGCTGCCGCCGGCCACTGCCGCCTCAATAAACTCCTCGTGACTGGTATTGTTGGAGGTGTACATGATATCATCGCCTTTACCGCCCACTCCCCGGCTGAGGCGCAGCTCGGAGATGGAACTGCAGTCAAAACCAAAACCCATGCTGCCGAGGATCTCCAGGATTTTCGGGTTGGGCAGGGCCTTGACCGCATAGTATTCGCGGAATCGCTCAAGGCCTGCGAAGGCCGCCTGCAGCCGCTGCCCGGTCTCTCTTATACCGGTTTCATCGTAGATATGGAACGGGGTGCCGAAATGCTCGACAATCCGGGGGAGTGCCGGCAGCAGACGATTTTTGAAGGCTTCGGACATGGGCATGGTCGGTATCTCTTCTGGTTTAAGGGATGGGAATACGGGCTGTTTCTTTATAGGTGGCAAGAACCGGAGCCGTCTTGGTGGCGATGACTCCTTCGATACCGGCAACCTGAGAGCGCAGGAGCTTGCCCAGTTCGACGGTGTCCGCTGCCCTGATCTTGATGAGATAGCAGTCTTCGCCGGCGATGTAATGGACTTCCTGAACCTGCGGGATGGCGGCCAGTTGGTCGCCTATAGAAGACGTAGCCGGTTGCTCACGGACCAAAACCTGGACAAAGGCGATCTGGCTGCTGGCGAAACGCTCGGGATTGAGCCGCACTTCATAGCCGTCGATCACCCCCTGCTTTTCCATCTTGCGGATGCGTTCGAGAACCGCCGAGGGAGCCAGGCCAACCTGTCGGGACACTTCCACGTTGGGTATCCTGGCCTTTTCCTGAAGGATTCTCAGTATCTCGAGGCTGATATCATCAATCATATTTGTTATTCTCCTTATATAGTGAAAATATTCTCTCATATGTTGATTGTCAAGAATAATATTCTGAATATATGTCATATTGTAGAACCGTATCGTTGTTGACGCGCAACCACTCACAGTGCCCAGGCAAGAAAGACGGTAGAATTCCCTTCAACCATGCATTACCATAGAGCAGATAGACAAAAAAACGCTGTACGGAAGGAATTTTCGCAACAGGGGACTTGGTCTCGTTCGGATGCGAGAAGAGCGTTTTCCTGAGCCAATAAGGATGAAGAGGATGAAGAAGAAGATACAGGGGTGCACGATTGTACTCGGTGGCGAGGCAGGGCAGGGCGTCCAGTATATCGAAACTGTGCTGGTTCGGGTGGCCAAAGACAGCGGCTTTCATGTCTTTGCCACCGAGGAATACATGTCGCGGGTCAGGGGCGGCATCAACACCACCGAGATCAGGCTGCATACCGATCATCTGCGGGCCCATGTGGATCGTATCGATCTTCTGGTGCCGCTGAAGACCGGGGTTATCGCCCACCTGGGCCGGCGGGTGAGTGAGCAGACCCTGATCCTCGGCGAGCAGACAACTCTTGATGGTGGCCCTGGCCTTGTCATGCCCTTCTCCTCGATTGCCACGGAAATCGGCAATAAAATCTACGCCAATTCGGTGGCCCTGGGGACTATCTGCGGCCTGCTCGGACTCGACCGGGCCGCCCTGATACGACAGATAACGGAGCGATTTTCGGCTAAAGGAGAAGATGTCAGCGAAAGTAACCTCCGGGCCGCTGAGAAGGGCTACGGCCTGGGTGAGGATCTTCGGCGGGATCAAAAGATCAACCTGGATCTGGGGCAGGCCCCGGGAGTGGCAGGCGAGTTGCTGATGAGCGGGGCGGATGCCGTGGCCCTGGGAGCCCTGGCCGGAGGGTGCAACGCGGTCTTTGCCTATCCCATGAGCCCGGGCACGGGTGTCTTCACCCTGATGGCCCAGTTCTCGAAGGATGTCGATATCGTCGTGGAGCAGGTGGAAGATGAGATCGGGGTGGTCAATATGGCTCTCGGGGCCTGGTATGCCGGGGCGCGGGCCCTGGTTTCCACCTCTGGCGGCGGCTTTGCCCTCATGACCGAGGGCATGTCCCTGGCCGGCATAACCGAGACGCCTCTCGTCGTCCATCTGGCCCAGAGGCCGGGACCGGCCACCGGGCTACCGACCAGAACGGAACAGGGTGATCTCAATCTCGCCCTCTATGCCGGCCATGGTGACTTTCCACGCATCATCCTGGCCCCTGGCGATCTTGAGCAGGCCTTTTCCCTGACCAGACAGGCCTTCAATCTGGCCGACGCCTGTCAGGTGCCGGTGATCATTCTCACCGATCAATATTTCGTCGACAGTATCTCAACCGTTCCCGATTTTATCGGGAATCTGGTCCGAATCGAAAATCAGGTGATCCAAACCGGAGATGACTATAAACGCTATCTCCTCACAGAGAACGGCATCTCGCCGCGCGGTATCCCGGGCTTTGGTTCCGGCAATGTCTGTGTCGACTCCGACGAGCATGATGAACAGGGCCGGATTACCGAGGATCTGGACGGCATGCGGCTGCCCATGGCCGACAAGAGGATGAGAAAACTCGAAATACTGCGAAAAATGGCGCTTGCACCCGAGCTTATCGGTCCGGCCGACTACAAGGTCCTGCTGGTGGCCTGGGGCTCGACCACTGCGAGCGTCCGGGAAGCCCTGACCGTCATGGGCAATCACGACATGGCCCTGCTCTCTTGTCCTCAACTCTATCCCCTGCCTGCCTCTGCTGCGGGCTATTTGCAGCAGGCCGAAGTGGTGATCGCCATCGAAGGTAACCAGACCGGTCAGTTTGCCGATCTGCTGCACAAAGAAACCGGCGTTGCGATCAGACGAAGGATCCGCAAATATAACGGCATGCCCTTTTCGGTGGAAGAACTGGTAGAAAGAATTGGAGGTGAGCTGTGATGGAGAAGGAAACAAATGCTTTTGACTGCCGGCCCGAGATGGCCTGGTGTCCCGGTTGCGGCAATTTCGCCATCCGCAACATCATGCTCCAGGTCCTGCAGGAGATGGGGTTGCAGCGGCAGGATGTGGTCTTCGTCTCCGGCATTGGCCAGGCTGCCAAGGCCCCGCAATATTATAACGCCAGCTATTTCAACGGCCTGCACGGCCGGGCCCTGCCTGCTGCGACCGGCATCAATGCCGCCAATCCCCGGCTGAAGATCATCGTCGAGAGCGGTGACGGCGATATATACGGCGAGGGCGGCAATCACTTTATCCATACCCTGCGCCGCAATCCGGATATCACCATAATTGTCCACGATAACATGGTCTATGGCCTGACCAAGGGCCAGGCCTCTCCCACCAGTCAGCCAGGCATGGTGACCCCGGTGCAGGTGAATGGAGTCTTTGCTGCGCCTCTCAATCCCCTGGCCCTGGCGGTGAGCCTCGATGCCTCTTTTGTGGCCAGGGCCTCCGCCCACAAACCTGAGCAGATGAAGGAGATCGTCAAAAAGGCCATCGCCCATCAAGGCCTGGCCCTGGTCGATGTCTTCCAGTCCTGTGTGACCTTCAATAAGGTGAATACCTTCAAGTGGTTTGCCGAAAATACCGTCATGATAGACGAGAGCCATGATCCCCATGACCGGCAGGCCGCCTTTGCCATGGCCCTGCAGGCCGATCCCTGGCCTCTCGGTATTGTCTATCTGAACGACAAGAAAACGAGTTTTGCAAAGAACCTGAGAGTCTATCGGGACAGCGACAGACCTCTTTTTCAGCGGAAGATCAGCGAGCAGGAGATGCGGGGCCTTGTGGCCCGCTATAACTGATCCCCCTGCCTTACCGAAAAACAGGTGAGCTGCGGCAGTGAATCTGGGTCTATTCCATCCAGAGTGAATACATATTCGGAAAGATCTTCGGAGAATCCGAGAGAACTTGTAAAACCTCCGTGGTTTGGCATATCCTGAAGACAAAAGAGATCAGACGGGATCACCCGATACAACCATCATTGAAGAGGTAAGGTGCATGCGTATTCTCGTCCTGGAAGATTCACGACCGAACCAGATGCTCGTCAAGGCCCGCCTGGAAAAGGCCGGGCACCATGTGGAGATAGTCGGCAACGGTCATCAGGGTTTCGTCCTGGCGACCTCGAATACCTACGATATCGTCCTCAGTGATATCGGCATGCCGCACTGGGATGGCTTCAAGTTCATAGAGGCTATGCAGGTCGTCTGTCCGCAACTGCCCATCGTCATAGTTTCTTCAGCCTGCGAAGAGGACGAGGCCTGCAAACGGTTGCTCCGCTACGGTAATGTCATTGATTTTCTACCAAAACCTTTTGATTTCGACCGACTTTTCGAGATTCTTGCCCGGGTCCGGGTACAGACCCATGACAGTGTAAACAAGATGGCCCGGATTGTCTGCACCATAGGCCCATCATGCAATACCACGGAAATCCTTGGCAAGATGATGCTGGCCGGCATGGATGTCGCCCGTCTCAACTTCTCGCACGGCAGTTACGAGCAGCATGAACAGAGCCTGGAGGCCATCCGTCAGGCCGAGGAAAACTGGGGCAGACCGGTTGCCGTGCTGCAGGATCTCTGCGGTCCGAAGATCCGCACCGGCCAGATGCAGGAAGGCGGGGTACAGCTCATCGCCGGCAAAAACCTGGTCATCCAGGCCGGGAGTTGTATCGGCACGACCGAGCGTATCTCGACGATACTCCCCGAGATTATTCCGGATCTGAAGATCGGCGATCCTGTTCTCCTGGACGACGGCCTCCTCGAACTGCGGGTCATCAGAGAGGGCAGGGATGAGGTCCTCTGCGAGGTGGTGTCCGGGGGGCTCCTCAAGTCGAGCAAGGGCATGAATCTGCCGGCCTCCAGCCTTTCCCTGCCCAGCATTACGGTCAAGGACTGGCGGGATCTGGACTGGGCACTGGCCCATTCCATCGATTACGTGGCCCTGTCCTTTGTCCGCTCGGCCGAGGATATCGTCTCGATAAAGGAATATATCAGAAAATCCGGTAAACGGGACCTGCGGGTGGTGGCCAAAATCGAGAAGCCCGAGGCCGTCAACCATATCAAGGAGATCATCGAGGTGACCGATGCGGTGATGATTGCCCGCGGCGATATGGGGGTCGAATTGCCGGCAGCCAGGGTGCCGCGTATCCAGCAGGAAATCATCAGACTGTGCTGGGAGAGCAATACCCCGGTCATTACCGCCACCCAGATGCTCGACTCGATGACCACCAACTCACGGCCCACCCGGGCCGAGGTCACCGATGTCAGTATGGCGATCAAAGAGGGCACCGATGCGGTCATGCTCTCGCAGGAGACCGCAACCGGTATCGATCCGGTCAATGTCGTGCGCACCATGGCCTCGATCATCTGCGAGGAAGAACGCTATTCGAGCCTGACCGTCGAACAGTACCAGCAGCTCATCCATGATTCCTCCGTTAATCCGGCCCTCACCGCCGTCGCCAGTCTCAACACCACAGTTGCCACCCTGCTTCTCGACCCCTTGGGAAAACTCTATCCCCAACTCTCCAAGTGGAACAGGAAGGTGCCATCCCTGTTGGTCACCAAATCGCTGCATGTTGCCCGGCATGCCAGTCTGTATAAAAATATCATGCCGCTGATCATCCGCGATGAGCTCGATACCGAGGCCATGATCAGGAAGGCGATGAATCTGGCCCGGGAATGGGGTTATCTGAAAGAAGGGGATGTTATTGCCGTGGTTGAGGGCGAGCGACTGACGGAGGGCGGTCTGGAACAGATCGGGGCACTGCAGATGATCCGGGTGCCGGGCGATTGATACTGATTTGAAGACGAGGGTGTCGGTCTAACATGTTGCGGGTTTTTTCTTGGTCTCACGCAGGAGAAAAGCCGTGGCATGCTCGTTACTTGCACTCTATAAAAGCCAAAAGCGGACTTGACCCCTTTTCTTCATAGCCGACCCATGCTTGAAACCTGAACCCTGCGGGCCTCGCGCCACCACCCCGTACGCTCAAGTACGTTAACGCTGGCGCTCAGCGGCGCGGTTTCTCAGCGTCCGCTGGAGCGTTTTGTTGGGTATTTTGTATATCCCACACAATAGTATCGGAACTAAAGTCTTGTTCGTGTGGCCACATAATGCCATGGTGGGCGGGACGAACGAGACTAAAATAAGATTTGTCAGTGAGTTCCTTAAAAGCACTGCCTTGCAAATAGGGCTTCACATCAAAAATTCCTGAAATGCCGCTACTTGTGAGAATTTCTATTCGATAATCATTGAGTGGATTGGCTTTTATGATTTTGTCCATTTTCATCTCCTCTCTTATTTTAATGGATCGATCTTAAAAATAGGTTCTCCTGCAACAGCCAATTTCCAGTCAGCCATCAGATCTTCCTTATGAATTTCAATCCATGCCTGCACAAGTTTCATCTTGGATGTCGGTAGGCTACCGCTCAGCACTTCTCCATCATCAATAGCTATTGAGGCAACTTGGTCTCCATATTCCGCGTGAATATGGGGACGAGCGTGCTTTTTGTTGTCATAAAAGTACATCATAATAAGAATGCCGTAAAACATAGAGATCGTTGGCATGTTCTGATCCTCCTAACCCAATTGTTTTTCTTCAATCGCACGGGTCTTTAAAAATGGCACCCCGTTTAAATCACCTGTTCAACTGGTGCATTTAGTACTTGGAATTATGTATCATGTTCCCCTAATTCTATTCGAGTTGAGCGCCTGGGGGGTCTGCCTTTGCAATCTGTTCTCTGCTGATGTCCAGCAGCGCTTCGGGATGCAAGGATGCCACGCGCAATAGTACACGCGCCGGGCCTTCAGGTTTACGACGGCCTTGCTCCCAGTTACGCAAGGTGCCAACGCTTATACCCACAAGGTTAGCAAACTTATCTTGCGAAAGACCGAACTGCTCACGCAGGGCGCGTACTTCGGTCTCAGGAAATTCAAAAGTGCGGGACGGTTGCATTGAGCCCTTCATAATTGCCGCTCCCTGTTTCACGCTTTCCAGCAGTTCCTGAAATAGTTCATCTTTCATGATATTCCTCCTCAACGACCTTCTTGAGCTGCTTAAGTTGGTCGGGTGTTAAATTGTCCTGAACATTCTTTGGATAAATGAATAGGAGTAGAATAGTACCCCGTGCTGTAAACCAGTAATAGATCACCCGCAGCCCACCGCGTTTGCCGCGACCTTCCGCTGCCCAGCGTAATTTGCGGAGTCCGGCGCTGCGGGAATGACCTTTCCAGCATCAGGTCGTGCCAGCAAGATGTTCTGGAACAATCGATACTCATCATCCGAAAGGGAAGTGAGAAGTTGTCTGGTGAATATGGGAGTTTCAACGATGACCATAAATTTAATATAAGTCAATGGCGTAGTTGTGTCAAGTGGTACCGAATTCCGCGAATTCCGGGGACAGTAAAAAAATACCGGTCATTTAATATACTATCCCCGCAACTCCGTCCCTGCCAACCTTTTTCCGGCTCGCCATAACTCGCTCTTGAGCCCTTCGTAAACATTGAAGACGATTGGACAGACGGAGCAATTGTCATATGCCTGGTTCATGCGAAAAACAAAATCCTTTTTGTGCAGATGGGGATAGGACTGGCAGTCGCGTGTCCTACAATCATAAACAATGCAGCGGTTGTCCTGCAAAAAGGGGCACGGCATGGCATTGAATTCAACAGCATTCCCCTCGGTGCTATCAGTCTTGATAAAGTCGGCGCGGAACTGTTTGACGGTCAGGCCGAGGTGCGCAGCCAGTCGCTTGATGTCGGCATCGGTCAACAGTGGCTGCATAACCCGGCAACAGTTACCGCAGTTGGTACAGTCAATCTGTGCAGAAACCTCTTGATACAGCTTCCTGACCAAAGCGTCGATCCTGGCGACCGGAAGATCGGATGCCTTCAGATAACAGCGGAAACGCCAGTTTTCATCCTCTCGCCGCCGGGCTAGTTGCTCGATTTTCCGGAGATCTGTTTCCATTGGCATGGCTCCCTTATTGATGAATGAGAGTGGTAAAGCGCGCAAACATAGGGGGTATTCCGGGGACATTCTATAAAACAACCGGTCATTTAATATACTGTCCCCGGAACTCCCGGAACTCCCGGGGTCCGCGTGTAGCCGATTGTTGGGGTGTTTTTATGTCATGTCGCTTTCGCATATTGAAGCAGTTCCTGAATAGATGCCAGCAATACTGCACGTTGTGCCTGCGCCTCTGGAGTGAAGTCAAAGACGAGTGCCTCAAGTGGGCCTTTCGCATTCTGTATGTTTGCCTGCAAGGAATAGTCTTTTGCGGCCCGCTCGAAGCTGCGCCTGCGATACCAAACAACATAGGGCTGGAACGCAAAAATTGCAGCCAAGTGTCCGTTATGGTTTTGGTAAATGATGATGGATGTAGCCTCTCTGCTGGCGGTAAGCCGAAGCAGTGCGTCATTGAACGCAGTGCGAAATTCGGCGCAAGCAATGACATAACTAGCATGTCGATCGCGCCAGCATATAAACAGCCACCCGATGCAAACGCCAGCAATAGCCAGAAGCCAGATGTCAGAGTTGCTGATATGGAATCCGAGAATATTCATCCGTCAATATGGGTTTTTGTGGTGATGGTCCTGCTGTCGATATTAAGTAAACCCAACAGGGAGTTGAGTTGCGCCTGTTTTTAGGTGTCAATCCAAACGAATGTTAGAAACATAATTTATAAAGTGTATCCAAATTTCATTGATGGCTTTATTGGAATATAATGAGTTTTGCCTCTTGAATCTAAAACAGCTATAAGCCCTTTTTGGTTATGTTTTCTCAAATAATCTTTTATCAATGCAAAAGTTGTTTCATCAGAATTAAAATCCAGAATAACTTCTTCATTTTCGTTGATTTCAATAGGTTTAATTTTTAATAATTCCAAAAAATATTTTGACGTATAATCACCTGGCAACAGTTTTGGTATATTTTTGTAACTTAGGTTGTAATTATTTTCACCTATATATAATTCCACTCTTTTAATAATTGCCACTCGCCTACCGATATTTCTGACAATAAGACATATATTTTGATAATCACCGTCTTCACGCACTTGGTAATCTTCAAAAATATAATATGGCTCAAATATTAACTTATGATCATCTCTAGCAAATGATCTATGTGAAATAAATAAACTCACAAGAGCTATTAACAAACTTAAAACAGATAACGTTATTGACAGAATATCTTTGTTCATTTTTTTATAATCTAACGTTGAGCGTCAGCCGCGCCGGGCAATAATTCCCAAAATTAACACCGGTGCTATTCGGCGTCGGTTGTACGCGTTTGTTGGGGAATTGCGCATATGTTGGCTTCTGAGCTTATAAAAGAACTTGAAGAAAAAATAAAAAAACATGGTGATCTGTCTGTGTCTGCTCGTCTCAACGAAGAGTACGATTCGCTTATTGGAGCATCCGATGATTCTTGGTCTATCAGTTATTCAAGAAAATATCCTGACAATGAAATCGTAATTTTAATTACCCATTATTGAATTTTTGTAATTTTCCATGAACTGGCACGATGAATCAAAGCACCATTTTGCACAAGAAGCGCTTAATATTTTGTAAGGGAAAAAAGAAAGATCACTATGAAATATGACACTCAAAGGGAAAGCATTTTTGTATTGATTATAATACCATTTCTCTATGTCCTTTGTTTCATTAACTTCATTATCAAAATATGATTTATGGTGGGCCAGGTTGTTTCGTATTTCAAATATAAATTTAAGAAACTGAAGTTCTACACCTGAAATAACATTTGTTCCAGTTTTGTACATTGACAAGCGTTTATATCGTTCGATTGTTTCTGGTTTTTTAGCTGAATAAATATCAATGAATATTCTGTCGTTTACAGCCAATATGTCGGAAATATACTTACCATTTTCTATGTTTGAAAAATTGCTGATAGCACCCGAAATATAGTGTTCTCTAAAAGAAATGAGCAATTCGTTAATATTAGCCTCTAAGGCTGAAACTGTCATTATGACCGAAGCTGAAACGTAAGAAATGTAGTCTTTAGCTAAGGAATTTTTCAGATCATTATTTTCAGATATTGCTTGTTCAATAGAGACTGCATGTTCAACAAGTAATTTGCTGGAGTTAATATGATATGCTGCAAAGAAACTTTGAGATTTAACCACAATATCTATCATTTATGGTCCTGTAGTGTTGTTGAGATTGCGTAATTTGTCTTCTGCCCAACGTGGAATTCTGTGGACCGGCGCTGTTTGCCGGGTCCACTGAAATGACTGGTTATGCTAATTATTTTGAATAGAAATTCTTAATTTTTCTACAATTATGAGGGATTTTTCCATTACAATTTGATATGCACCTTCAAGATGTTTTTCAGATTTTTTTTCGGGGTCATCTTCTAACCTAATGGCTTCTTTGTACAGATTTGATATATTCGTAAATAGCAATTTGATTTCATCAGACAAATCCTTGTTGTCAGCCAAAAGTATGGCTTGTGCCGCCAAGGATAAGCCTTTGAAAAGATCTTCTCTTGTATTACATTCTTTGCCTAAAGATAAAATTTCTTTGGTAACTGCTGTATAGGCAATTAGTCGTTTATCTCTGAGCCATTTTCTTTTTTCGCTTTCTCTTAATGACCTTTGAAGCCAAACTATATCCAATATCTTCGTCAATAATGCTCCTATACCTATAGCACTCAGTAGTTCAATCCAGGTCATCATTTCTTATTTATTCGTTTTTATTAGCATAACGGGGAATTCACAGGAAACTTTGGAGCGCAGCGGAAAAGGTTTCCTGTGGAATGATTTGTTGTGCAATTTTTTATTCTAGAAAATAGTCTAGAGTTCTAATACATTTCTGAAGATTGTTTCCATAAATCTCATTATTTTTTGTGCAACCTCCACTGACCAGACTAACAATTTTGCCATCTTCTCCTATAATTGGTGCTCCACTACAACCTTTAAACCATTCATGGCCCGGATGATCTTCTGGCATTTTGAAGTAGTGCATATCATTTTCAAATCGATCATATTTTAGGCCATGATATATATGCAGCGTTGTTTCAAAAGCATTTAGATGAGGGATTGATGTTGGCTGTATATCTCCTGAAAAACCATAGTAAGTGGCTTTGCTAGGTTCTCCAATATCGTCTATAGTCAATACTGGCCTTTCTTTTAATTCTAAGGTTTTACCCTCCCAGGTTCTGTTGTGAAAGTAACACGTGAAGTCAGGACGAACTGGATGAAAAGAAAACTCAACGGCTGTAATTGCTTTTTTATCTTCACTAAAATCGCCAATGAAACAGAACTCATTTAAGAATAGAACTTCAAGCTTCTGTATTTCTTCATTATATTTTATTTGAGCACACCATTTTGACGATTTTTCTGCAACATGAAATACCGTTAACAAAAAGCGATGATTTTTAAAGTCAAGAAGACAGCCTGACCCAAAACCACAGGGCATACCTTTATCATCCAATTTTCTTAGCTGAACAGTTGAATATTTAATCAATTCTTGCCAGTTCATGTTTTCTTATGCACAACAAGTTATTAGCTGGACGGAATCGTCCGAAAAAGGGTTCAAATCCGCTTTTGGCTTTCTTTGCATAACATAGATAACAAACCTATTCCAAATCGATCCCACTTTTTTGATAAGAAGACAGAGAACATAGTCAATCTCCCTGAATCGCAATTAACCCTTTCAGGCCGGCAGGGGGAGGTGGATGGTAAAGCGGGCGCCGCCGCGTTTGCCGGTATCGACGGAGATGCTGCCTTGATGTTCCTCTACAGTCTGACGGACGATAGCAAGGCCGAGGCCGGTGCCGTCAGGTCGTGAGGTGAAGAAGGGCTCAAAGACCCGCTCCCGGTTTTTTTCCTCGACGCCCGGTCCGTTGTCGCTGATCGAGATGGCGATCCGGTCCTGGCCGTCCGGCAGGCTGATCTCTTCGGCCTCAATCTCGATGATCTCCCGTCCCGGTTGGCAGAAGGCGATGGCGTTTTGTATGAGATGGCTGAAGACCGTGAACATCTGCCGGCGATCGGCCCAAATATCAAAATTGTGGTCAAAGGACAGTTGCAGGATGCAGGAATGCGGCCAGAGAGGATCGGCCTTGCAGACCTGAATCACCTCAGAGAGGCAGGTCTGCAGGGAAAACCACTCCCGGTTGGCCGTCTCCGGTTTCGAGAATTTGAGAAAATCGGAGATCGTCTCAATGAGACGGTTTGATTCCCGAATGATGATCTCTGTGAGCTCCAGATTCATGGACTCGGCCGAAGTGGTGGCGGAAAATTCCTTGGCCAGCACTTGGGCCGAACCCGAGATGGCGGTCAGGGGGTTGCGGAAATCGTGGGCGATGCTCGCACTCATCATGCCGATGGCCGCAAGTTTTTCAGCCTGGCGCATCTGATTTTCAAGGCGCTCTATCTCACTGATGTCCCTCAGGGTGATGATCTTGTGGCCGTCGCTGCTGTTTTTCAGCGAATCCTCAGGTTGCTTGAGGACCATGTGCGAATAGCCGATTTTGATCCGAGTGCCGTCCTGCTTGATAAAGTTTGCAGAGGGCCTGGGGTCGGTCGTCGAAACTTGCAGATTCGGGAAAAACTCCCACAATTCCTTACCGAGCAGCTGTTCAGGCAGATAGCCGGTGATGGAGCCGGTGGCGTTGTTGGCCGAGGTGATGATACTGCTCTCGTCAATGGTGAGAATGCCGGTCGAGATATTGTCGAAGATCTGTTTATAGAGGGTGGCAAGTCGGTCAAAATTGCGGATCGAGTCGGTGAGGGCATTCTCGGTTGTCCGCAGGCGCAGACCGAAAAGGGCACTGAGAATGGCGGCAAGGAAAAATACCAGGCCCATGATCCCGAAGTGATTGAGGCTGACCAGAGGGTTGCGTACTGCCTCAAAGCCATAATCGGCCAGATAGGCCGGAAAAAAACCCAGAAGTTCGAAGCACAGGATTGCCCCATATTGCAGGGTGGCACTTGATGCGGCGATCAGACCGCCTTTACGCGGCAGTATCAAACCGCCGGCGATGATCGGGAAAAAATAGACCGAGGTGAAAATGGAGTTGGAGGCCCCGGTATAGAAAACGAGGAGAGATGCGAAAAAGGTATCGAGGAGGTTTTGCAGAAAGCCGAAGACCCGCACCCTGCCTGAAAAGGTTGGCAGCAGGAGGGCCGAGATAATGGTGGTGATATACACCAGCAGCAGGAACAGGATGAGCAGGTTTCTCGGCAGGACAATGACCTCGAAGCGGGTGTTCTGGAACAGATCGTTGAGCCCCGTGAGCAGGGTATAAAAAACGATACGCAGGAGTAGCATCCACAGGAGCTGCTGGCGCAGAATCTGCTCGACATTCCCCGTCTGCCGGGCACGGGCTATGAATAATCTGATGCTCATGAAACTCAATCGAGGTCGTATTTCTTCACTTTATAGCGAAACGAGCGGAAGCTCATCTGCAGGAGATCGGCCGCCCGCATCTTGGAATTATGGGTTTTTTCCAGGGCATGGCGGATCAGTCTCTTCTCCAGGTTGGTTATGATCTTTTCCAGCCCCAGATCGTAGAGTTCCTCTTCGCTGGCGGCCGCCTGAAAGAGCGGCAGGCTCTCGTCTGCGGCCCGCCTTTTGTCTTGGGAGAGCCCTGTGGAGAGGGAGAGGTTCTCGGGCAGGATGATGTTTGAACTCTCAAGGGCCACGCCACGCTCGATGATATTTTCCAGTTCCCTGACATTGCCGGGAAAATTGTAGTTCATCAGGACCTGGAGGGCGTAGGAGGAGATTTCCTGGACCTCCTTGCCCAACTGGCGGGAATACTTTTTCAGGAAGTGGCCGACGAGAAGCGGCACATCGCTTTTGCGTTCACGCAGTGGCGGAACCCGCAGCGGCACGACCGCCAGCCGGTAGAACAGATCCTCTCTGAATCTGCCGGCCATGATCTCCTCTTCCAGCACCCGGTTGGTGGCGGCGATGATCCTGACATCGATGCGTTTGACCCGGGTACCGCCGACGGGTTTTATCTCTCGTTCCTGCAGGACCCTGAGGAGCTTGGTCTGGATGATCGGGGTGAGTTCGCCGATCTCGTCGAGAAAGGCGGTGCCGGTGTCGGCCTCGTTGAACAGCCCCGACTTGTCGCTGATCGCCCCGGTGAATGCGCCCTTGACGTGGCCGAACAGTTCGCTTTCCATGAGCTCTTCGGGAATAGCGCTGCAGGTAATCGGCACAAAGGGATTGTTCGCTACCTTGCTGTGGGCGTGGATGGCCTGGGCCACCAGTTCTTTCCCTGTTCCGGATTCACCGTAGATGAGGACGTTGGCCTGCGTCGGGGCGATGCGGCGGATCATGTCGAAGATCTTCAGCATCTCCCGACTCTCGCCGATGATGCCCGGAAACGGTTGTCCGGTGACCACGGCCGGCGCCGGTCCCTTTTTTTTTGAGGTGGCCGATTCGATGACCGATTTGATCTCATCGACATTGAAAGGTTTGCTGATATAGTCAAAGGCCCCGTTTTTCATGGCCTGGACGGCATCATCCGGCGAGGCGAAGGCGGTGATCATGATGACCGGCAGGTCGGGGTTCTGCTCTTTCGCCGCTCCGAGGAGTTCAAGCCCACCCATGCCGGGCATGCGGATATCGCTGATAATGAGATCGAACTCCTGGTTTTTGAGGCACTCGAGCGCATTCTCACCGTTATGCGCCGTCACCACCGTATGCCCTTCTTTCTGCAGAAGGATTTTGAGGAAGTCGCGCATGCTCCGTTCATCATCAACTACCAGGATGGAAATCATATCGCCTGTCATGAGTGGTTGTTTTGCCCGGTTGTTTGAGGGTGATTCTGCAGGGCGGAGAACGGAGTTGTCTCCCTGTCCGTTGCATCATCTCTAACTGTAGAATAACCTTAGCGAAAAAACAAGTGCTCAACGGGTGACTCAGGCATTATCTTTTGGGCAGTGGTCGTTTATGAGTCGTTTTTTGGCTGCTGCCGACAACTGTTTAATGGCATATTCCCGCCGGCAGGCCAGAGAACGGGAGGCCAT
>JANOIV010000120.1:0-5162 GCA_031407875.1 Desulfobulbaceae bacterium
CTCAAAGTCATTGAGCAGTTGGCCAAACATCCACTCACTGATATCGGCATCAAACAGTTTCTGGCCGACTGGGAAAAGCGGAAAAAATAATAGCTGACCACCGGGATTGCTTCCATCGGAGGAATCTTGTGAAACGACAAATTTTCCACAGCGCTTTTCTGGCAGTTGTCACGTGCCTGTTTTTGTCCCTGTACCCCGCTACGGGGGTGGCGGATATGTATGCTTGCAGCGATGGCCGGGGAGGCACCCAGTTCACCAATGCCCCCACGGGTCAGGACTGCAAGATTGTTACATCCAAACAGAGATTTGCAGAGAACCCCCGACCGGTGTTTCAGTTTTCAGAGGACAAATCGTCTTTGTCCCTTGACAGGTATATCTTGCGGATCGGTCAAATGTACAATGTTGATCCATACCTTATCAAGGCGGTGATCCGGGCAGAATCGGATTTCAATTACCGCGCCGTCTCCAGGAAAGGGGCACAGGGGCTTATGCAGCTCATGCCGGGAACCGCGCACGATCTGCAGGTCGCCAATCCCTTAAATCCCGGCGAGAACATTGATGGTGGCGTGAGGTATTTAAGAAGCCTGCTTGACACCTTTGATAACAACCTGGTTCTTTCTCTCGCTGCCTATAATGCCGGCCCCGGCCTTGTCAAAAGAACCGGCGGCGTCCCACAAATTCCGGAAACACTCGATTATGTGCGTAAAGTGATGACGCATTACCGGGTCTATAAAACAAGGGGAAGTTGAATTTCTGTGGTTTTCCTCAAGCCTGTTGTACTCGAGCAACTCGAGAAGGGATGCTCATGACGCTGAGTAAATGGATCATCTCATGACGATACCTAACGCATTAACGGGTTTTCGGTTTGCCCTTGTGCCGGTTCTCATTGTCCTCTTGTCAATGGACCAGACTGTAACCATCGAGGTCTTGAGTTTTTTGGTCTTTACGGTTGCGGCCCTGACGGACTTTGTTGATGGCTATATCGCCAGGAGATATCAGATCGAGACTGTCCTGGGCAAGCTGATGGATCCTTTGGCCGACAAGGTCCTGGTGGCCACGGGCCTCATCTTGCTGATTCCCCTTGGTAAGTTGGCGGCCTGGGTCAGTCTGGTGATTATCTGCCGGGAGATTATCGTCACCGGTCTGAGAGGATTGGCGGCGACCACGGGGAAGGTAATGGCGGCCGGAAAACTGGGCAAATACAAGAGCACGTTTCAGTTTATCGGCTTGGGATTTCTCATCTTTCCCCAGGGAGTTCTGCCTATTCCCCATCAGTACGAAATAGGCAGGTTGCTGATCTATGTCTCTCTTGTTCTGGCAGTCTGGTCGGCTGCGGTCTATTTTTATAACCTGCGCCACATATTTACGGAGACAGCGAAGTAAGAGGAGAGTTTCCCCCCCCTTTCTTCTTGACTGATTGGGAAAACTTACGGTATAAATCAACCTCGCACGCCGGAGTGGTGAAACTGGTAGACGCACTGGACTCAAAATCCAGCGGAAGCAATTCCATGTCGGTTCGATTCCGACCTCCGGCACCAATTGACAGTTCCAGCAAGTCCTATACAGTACAAAAACCCGCATTCCTCAGAGGATTGCGGGTTTTTGTTGTCCAGTGCTATTCATTAAAATCCATTGGCATCTACCCGTTAAACGGGTAAAATAACGGGTAATGAGTATGAGTGCCCCAATCTCTACCCGTTACCATCAAATCCTTTATCCATGATAGGTTTGCTGGTGTTTCTCTGTTGAATTACCCGTTATGAATGTTCCTACCCGTTCCCGCCAACTTTTTTTCTACCCGTTAAGAGGTGGCCCATGCCAAAACAAGGCTCATCACTGCTTCCAGACACTACGGCCAGAACGGCCAAGCCAAAAGAAAAAACCTACATGCTTAGAGATGGAGGCGGGCTGTGGCTGGTAGTTGAGCCCACCGGAAGGAAGTGGTGGAAGCTGCGGGTGGTGTTTGCCAAGAAGGAAAATTCATTTTCCTTGGGAGATTATCCAGACACTTCTCTTGCTCTGGCCAGAGAAAAAAAGACGCGGCTCGAAAACAAATAGCTGAGGGCATTGACCCTGGAATATTCCGAAAGGCTGAAAAAGCCCATCAATCAGGCGAGGGGAGTTTTGAGGCTGTGGCTCGTGAATGGCATAAACGCTTTTCGTCGCAGTGGTCTGCTGGACATGCGGGAAAGATAATGACCCGGCTTGATCATGATGTTTTTCCCTTCATCGGCACTCGGCCTATAGCCGAAATCACCCTGCCGGAGGTGCTGGCGGTGCTGAGGCGAATTGAAAGCCGGACACTCGAAACAGCGCACCGTGCAAAAATAACCATCGGACAGATATGCCGCTATGCTGTGGCTACTGGACATGCAATCAACGAACCTGTCAGCGCATTGCGTGGAGCCCTTCCCCCGGTTAAGCCAAAGGCACATGGCGGCCCCTACTGAACCGAAAGATATTGCCCCTATCCTACGCGTGCTAGACGGATATGAAGGGACCTTTGTTGTGAAATGTGCCTTACGTCTTGTCCCTCTGCTTTTTGTACGGCCAGGTGAACTCCGGGCAATGGAGTGGCAGGATGTTGACCTTGCCAACTCGGAGTGGGCTTACAATATCACCAAGACAAGAACACAACACATTGTGCCCCTGGCAAAACAGGCGGTGGCGATCTTGGAGGAGTTGCATAATTTTACCGGTAATGGACAGTATGTGTTCCCGGGCGGTAGGTCTGCGGATAGATGCATGAGCAACAACGCGGTGAATGCGGCGTTGCGGCGCATGGGTATTGATACACGCGAGGAATTGACCGGACACGGCTTTCGTGCAATGGCTCGAACTGTTCTTGATGAGATCTTGGGCTTCCGGCCAGAACTGATTGAGCACCAACTTGCCCATGCCGTTCGCGACCCTTTGGGCAGGGCTTACAACAGGACGACACATCTACCAGAACGCCGGAAGATGATGCAGGCTTGGGCAGACTACCTGGACAAGCTGAAAGACACACCGACCGAGGAACTCTAGTTGGAATCGCAGATTTAGCGCAATTTCCCCGTAAATTCAAATTTAGCCAGGCAGGCAGCCAGAGGTTTTAATAAAAAGATGATCAGGAAGAAGGTCAGCCTGAGAAGTGGATTTCAAACCGATGGTTGCCATGGCAAATCTTTCCTCACCGCTATTCTTTTTGAGCCAAAATGCACAGGAGATAGCTTGACAAAATCACATAGCATTCCAAATTTGCTGGAACATCAAAAACCTAATACCCAATGAATATTTGTTGTTGGGACACACCCATTGACTAGCATCAACAGACGTATCCCTCTTTCCCATATCCTTTTTTATTTGCTTCCTAATCTCTTAAATAGATGAAATGCTACAACCAAGGGGAACTTTTCGGTCTCTCAGCATCCTCATATAAATATTGGCGTACTTCCCGTCTTCTCAGCCTGTATGAGGGGTAGGGAATTGTTCCCCCATCATAAATAGAAGCCAAAGGAGGCAAATATGAGCCCAGAAACATCTCCTGTTCTATCGGCACAGGAAGAGGCCATTGAAAGTGGAAAAAAGGTTATTCACGGGACGGTGACTGACAGAATATTAAGATTGTACGAGGCGACGGGCAAACTGGCAACAACATATCGACGAATGGCAGCGATCCGTTCGTGCTCGTTTTCTGCCAACCGTTCCATGAATGCCTCCTTTTGGGTTTTCGGCATAATGGAACATGTCTTCATCCGTTTGAATAGATGGGGTCTTTTGACGGTTACAGTTGTTTTGCCTGTGCTGCTGTTGCCGATGAAATTCACACCTCCAGACTCATCACCCAGCAAACTCAGTAAAGGTGATGCAAACCCTGCAGAGACCGCCGTTAACAATCGTGAATTTCCAACACAAAGTCTGGATATGTTATTACGCCAATCCTCCACTGTTCCTGCCTGCCTCATCTGGGGAGGCTCTCCAAGTGTCTGCAGCAAGACTCTTGCCCTTTGACTATACCGTTGGTGCGCTATGTCCCAATTTCCTCGCGTGGCTAAAAACATCCGTTGATGGTGTCACCGAAACGATTCAACTACTCCGGGCCTGGATAAACGCTGTTCTCATTGGTCGGTCTAACCTCCAAGTATTCCTCCATCTTGTCGGACCAGCCGGTACTGGTAAGAGCACTTTCGGCAGGCTGATCTTTAAGATCGTTGGAAAAGAAAACGCGACCACCACAACCCTGAGGCAGCTAGAAACGAACCGTTTCATGGGGACTCGCATGCTGCGTGATCAGCTCAATCGAGCCGACTCCGAGGTTGGCCGCAAGCGTATCGGCACGTTGATGAAGCGCATGGGGATCGAGGCATTGTACAGAAAGCCGAACACCAGCAAAAGACAGCCCGGCCACAAGATATATCCCTATCTGTTACGGGGTCTGGCCATCGACCGGGCCAACCAGGTCTGGGCTCTGGATACGACCTATATCCCCATGGCCAAAGGGTTTGTCTATCTCACTGCAGTTGTTGATTGGGCTAGTCGAAAAGTATTGGCCGCCAAGGTCGCCGATCCCCTTGGAAGCCTGCCATGCGGTCGATGTCCTGCAGGAAGCGTTCAATCGTCATGGGACGCCGGAGATAGTCAACACCGATCAGGGCCGCCAATTCACTGCCGAAGAATTTGTGAAAGCTGTCGAAGATCGGGGATGCAGATTGAGCATGGACGGTCGAGGGGCATGGCGGGTTCAATGTGTTCATTGAACGCTTGTGGAAATCGGTGAAATATGAGCGAGTGTACTTGTATGCCTATAATTCGGTCAATGAAGCCCGGAGATAAATTATGCACTATCTTGACTGGTACAACCGATCCAGGCCACATTCGCAGTTAGGCAGAAGAACGCCTGATGAGGTGTATGCCGTGATGCTGCCGGCGGTTGAACTGGCAGCATAAAAACACGCAGACGATCCACTTAAAAAACCTGGAACCTTGTTCAAACAAAGGGAGCCACCCCCTTCCTTTGGACCTTATTTTTAATTCTATATGGATCTATACAATTCTCAGCTCAATTTGCAGGATAGCCCAGCAATATGGGTTTTTAAGAAGCAGCGACTTTTTTCAGCTACAATCAAGTCCCAATCCCACTGGAGCCGGTCTCATGCAACATTTCTTGCTGAGAATTCTTCAGA
>JANOIV010000131.1:0-14063 GCA_031407875.1 Desulfobulbaceae bacterium
CCCCCCTTCCGCCAGTACGTCTGGCTCACCCATGAGGCGAGTCCCACTCTCTTTGCCGAGGTGGGAAACTATCCACGGGGGCTGGACTACCCGGCCACCACGTTTCTCGATAGGTTTCTAAGAGACCCGTTCAGCCCGACCAGGGGCACCGGCAACCCTGAATATTTCATGATCAACGGCCAGTCCGGCTTCTTTGCCCATTTCAGTCCGACCATCACCCCGACTGGCCGGGTGGGAGAACCGGTCGTGATCCATATCCTCAATGCCGGGCTCTGGACCCACTCCATGCACCTGCACGCCAACCACTTCTTCGTCACCAGCGTCAACGGCGTGGTCTCGGACAATCCGCTCTGGCTGGATGTCTTTACCCTCCATCCCATGGACCGGGTAGATTACACCGTCCCGTTCATGCGACCGCCTGACGTCCCCAATACCCTCGGCATAGGGATGGCGCCGGGGTCTCTCCCCCTTGTTAGTCCATTCAGCGGCAGCCCGGTCTGGCCGCCGATTGAGGAGATGGAAGTGCACATCCCGGAATTGGGGACAAAGGCGAAAGACATTAACGGCAACGACGTGCCGCTGGCGCAGCGCCTCTCCCCGCTCTGCTACCCGATGCACGACCACAGCGAACCGAGCCAGACCGCCCAGGGCGGGAACTATAATATGGGATTGATCTCCGGGATGTATGTAACCGGAGATCGGAACACCCAGAAGGATTTCCCCATGGATGAAGATTTTGCGATGATGTACCGCAACATCCGCGGCATCACCGATACTGGGCCGGCTGCGGGCTTTGAACCCAATCCCCATGTAGAGCCGGGACCGGCACCGGTTAAAGGTAAACGGGGGAATCCTGCGCCCTGGATAAATCTTCTCCTGGATTGATTTTCCTTCGTTGAGGGCACATGACGATATATTCAGAAATAACGTGATAATTCCTTTTATCTTAACATAATTAGGAGAAATAATATGTCATTCTCAATACCAGCTTACAGGGTTCGCCGATGGTCGGTCGTCGGTATGGAAGGGATGTTCGCCAAGATGTTCGACCCCCCCACCGCGAGCCCCCCCACCCCGGATAGAGTCCTTCCGACCAACCCTGTCCCCGAGGTTATGGCTCAAGCGGGCCTCCGGGTCATACCTGCGGTCCCCCACACAACCAGGCTCGTGCTGATGCACGGTCTCACGGTACCGACCTGGGACGGCCGCAAAAATCTGGCGTTTTTCGTCTTCCGCGACCCGGATGTCAACACCGGCGCCGACCCGGATATCTGGCCGGGGCCGACTGTCAGGGTGCCCCGGGGAGCGATTTTCCACTGCGATACGGCTGGACAAGGCCCACCGCCCCACACCATCCACTGGCACGGCATCGAGCCGACCCCGATGAACGACGGAGTGGGGCACTGCTCCATGGAGATCGGGAAGTATACCTACCAGTGGCAGCCCAACTTCATCGGCACCTATTTCTACCACTGCCACCGCAATACCATGCAGCACTTTGAATTCGGTCTCTACGGCATGCTGCTGATCCTCCCGCCGGACGCCTATTTCGCCAGCCAGTGGGATATCACCATCCCCATCGGCTGCGGCCGGGACCGCAGGCATAGAACTGCCGCCAACCTGACCAACTTCCCCGACCGGTTCCCCGATTTTCTCGGCGGCGATATCAGGGAGCCTGATCCGGAGGCGGGTAACCTTGATTTACCGGATACTCTGAAGTTTGCCACCAACCCCCACGCCATGACCGTCGCCTACGACGTGGAGGCCCTCTGGGTCCCGGACGACCGTGACTCGGTCTGGAGCGACCTGGCCTCCAATCCTCATGCCACCTATCCGAAACAAGGCAACATACCGGGAGTCAACGACGAATTCCGGCGAAACCCCGGCGCGAACGGTTTCTTCGCCTTCAACGACTACAATGCCGACTACTGGTTCATAACGGGCGTGCCGGTTAAGGCAGTGCATGGCGGGACCGCGGCGATTCCGGAAAACATAGTCATTCCCGCCGAATTCAACAGCGGCGTTTCAGGCTCGCAGGTCTCGATCAACGCCAAGGTCAACCAGACCATCCTGGTCCGTTGCCTGAACGCGGCGTACAACTCCCTGGAAATAAGCTTTCCGGTCAACGTCGTAATCATCGCCTGGGACGGCCGCGCCCTCGGTGGTGGCCCGCTCGCCTTCAACCATGCGTATGAGATCCCGGCAGGTGAAACCTTCAGAATCTCCACCGCCCGGCGCTTCGACGCCCTGATAAGATCCGATGTGCCGATTGACAACTTCGCCACCATTAAGTTCATCAACTCCCGCGGGGAAGGCATCGATGGGTTTGATGAGGTTCTCTGTATTGCTCAAATCCCGATCAAAATCTTAGCAGTATGATGTCTGGCTGAGGTAATCGACATTATTGTTCCTAATAAAGGGAGGGGTTTTCCCCTCCCTTTTTTTTTGTCACCGGGCAGCGGATCGCCATGATTTCTCTTTATGAAAAATGGGACCAGCACCGGCGGTCAGGTGTGATCTGTTTGACAGAAAGGCGCCATGTGCTACTATACTGTCAGCGACCACTTTTCCACCCTGAGAAATTCCCTCGGCAGGCTGCATTCCTGCGGCCCGCAAGGGGTTGCCACAAGGGAACGGCAAAAAATTATCATGCATCCGTCTCGGAGGATAAACAACACCATGAAAAAACGGTTGACGCACATCTGGCTGCAGTCCGTATGGCTTGCCCTTATTTTTGCGCAGTGCCTCGCCTCGCCCATACATGCTGCTGACGATCCGGCCAAGGCTAAGGCGCTTCGCCAGGGAGAGGCGATTTATACAAACGGGGTTTTACCTTCCGGCGAGCCCGTTCAGGCAACGGTTTTCGGCAACGTTACGAAGACGGGCAAAGAGGTTGCCTGCACCGCCTGCCATCTCCGCAGCGGCATGGGCCAACTCATGGACATGGAAATCCTGGTCCGCCCGGTGAGCGGCGCCAAGCTCTACGCCCCCCTCCTCGGCCAGGAGAATATCCCCGGCCCGACCATGAAACGCCTGATGTTTGAAAACCCGAGGCCGGCATATACGGACGAAACTCTCGCCGCTACGCTGCTGACCGGCAAGGACCCGACGGGTAGGGAACTGGATGCAGCAATGCCTCGATATCTCCTGGATGACGATTCAACCAGGATGCTGATATCCTATCTCAAGACCCTCTCTGCCACCATTTCCCCTGGGGTGACCGAGGACGAGATCAGGTTCGCCACTATTATCGGCGAGGGGCTGAGCGCAGCCGACAGGGATGCGATGCTCCTGCCGTTGACCGCCTTTTTAGAAGACGAATGGAACGCCAGAATGTCGGTCCTCTCGGATCTGACCTACAACCGCTTGTCTCACAAAGGCAGGCCGGCATCTGGAAAACAAGACCGCAAGGCCTCGCTCGAGGTCTGGGAGCTGCACGGCCCCCCTGAGACCTGGGCGAACCAGTTGGAAACCTACTACGCCCGGCGTCCCGTTTTTGCCCTGCTGGCGGGGTTCGTCCCGGGTGGGTGGACGCCCATTCACGAATTCTGCGAAAAGAACAGGATCCCCTGCCTCTTCCCGATCACCGACCTGCCGGGGCTTGCCGAAAACGACTGGTATACCCTTTATTTTTCCAAAGGCCTCTATCTGGAAGGGGAGGTTGCCGCCCGATTTCTGGCGCAGGATGCCGGTCTTCCACTGGGTGCACCGGTTATCCAGGTATCCCGGGACACCGACGAAGGCAAGGCCCTGGCCGGAAGTTTTGCCGAAACATGGAAGAAATTCAGCGAGGCGCCGCTGACGAACATAAACGTCTCCCCGGGGGAGCAGACCGGCCGCGATTTCTGGAAAAAACTCTTCACTGCCAATCCAGGGGCCGCGTTTGTCGTCTGGCTCAGCGCCTCGGATCTGACCGGCATCGAATCGCTGGCGGACGAGAACCAGCCGCCGCCCGCCGTCTACCTTTCCGCCACCCTGCTTGGCGAAGCGCTGCCGACCCTGCCCGACAAGATCCGTGATTTCACTTTCATCGGCTATCCGACCCGGCTACCCGGCGACGGGGACTATACCGAGGCCATCATCTCCAACTGGCTGAAGATCAAGAATATCCCCGTCACCAACATGACGATTTCATCGAAAGTCTATTTCCTCAATACCATGCTCTCGAGAGCCCTGGCGGAAATGGGCAACGATTTCCACCGGGATTTTTTTCTCGACCTCCTGGACGGCGCCAGCGAAAAGGCTACAGCCTCGATCTCGTACCCCATGCTCAGTTTCGGCCCGGGACTGCGTTATGCCGCGAATGGCTGCTATGTAGTACAGCTCACCCATGGAGAGAAACCGGAACTGGTCAAAAAAGTCGACTGGTTCTTCTACCTGGGACAGCAATGAGCCTCTCCGCCCGCCGCTCTGCCGCCCTTATGACGGCACGGCGGCGGGTGGGCCGCAGGAATCCGGGGCAGCGCCTGTCAAAATGGACCTTGATAGGCAAGCCATGATGGCTTATGATAGTTAGGTTGCTGCCCTGGTTGAACCCGCAGCGGGATGGCTCCTAAGCCCTTTGCGACGGCGCCGATGACAGTTATGGGAAACCATTCCGGGAAAGTGGCCCTGCCCCTTACCGCAATTACCCCTGAAGAGATCAAAAGGCTGGATCGATTGTGCAGAGACGATCAAATATTTTCGTTTATTTCGTTGGACTGGGCGTCTGCATGCTTGGCCTGATGTTTGTTGATGCAGGCCTGAGGCGGGGGCTTGATACGCCGGGGGCCCAGGAGCGTCGTGAAATCGTCAAGGTGCTGTCCCTCACCGATCTGTGCCTGGTGACCGAGGCACGCTACACCCGCCACCCGAGCATGGCCGACCTGCACACGCCATTTCAGGACCACCCGATGTCCCTCGAACATTTTCCTTCGGGCTCCTTCATTGCCGTACCGCCAAAATTGCAAGGGCAGGCGCCGAGATGAACTTGAGCGCCATTGGAAAACAGCGATATATTCTCGACCTTGCCCTCTCTTCCATGGCCCGGAGGAAGGGGAAGAATATCGCCCTGGTGATGGTGTATACGTTCACCCTGTTCATGCTCGCCTCCGTCGTATTTTCCGTGGATTCGCTTAAGCAGGAAGCAGCCCTTACCCTCCAGGACACCCCTGAAATAACGGTGCAGCGGCAGGTGGCCGGCAGGCAGGACCTGATCCCGCTTACCTACGCCGAATCAATCAGCAGGATCAAAGGCGTGCAATCGGTGGAACCACGGCTGTGGGGATATTATTATGACGCCTTCAGCGGCGCGAATTACACCCTTATGGCCAACACCTCCCTCAGCGATCGACCGGGAGACATGGTCATCGGCGCCGGAGTTGCGAGAAGAAACGACATCGGCAAAACCAATCGGAAGCTGGGCAAGAATGACATCATCCCCTTCATCACCGCCGATGGCGCGGTTCTGCCCCTGACGGTGAAGGGACTTTTTCCCCCCGCCTCGGAGTTGGTTACCGCCGATCTTGTCCTGATGCCGGAGACCGATTTCCGCAAGATCTTCACCATCCACAAGGATCAGGCCACCGACCTGGTGGTCAAGGCCGGAAATGGCGAAGATCCTGTCATGATCGCCGGCGAGATCAGCCGTATCCATCCGGATACCCGGTCGATACTGCGGCAGGACATACTGCAGACATATCAGGCTGTTTTCGACTGGCGCGGAGGGATGATCGTCATGCTTCTCGCAGGCATCCTGTTTCCCTTCGTCATTCTCGCCTGGGACAAGGCAACGGGCCTGAACGCGGAGGAAAAACGGGAGATCGGCATTCTCAAGGCAGTCGGCTGGGAGACCTCGGATATTCTCCTGATGAAATTCTGGGAAGGCGCGGCAATATCACTTGCAGCCTTTTTCATGGGAGTACTATTGGCCTATGGCCACATTTTCCTGGCATCGTCGATACTCTTCGAATCGGTGCTGCAGGGCTGGTCGGTCCTGTATCCCCATTTCAGACTCACTCCCTACGTCAATGGCTACCAGGTGGCGGCCCTGTTCTTCCTGACAGTCATTCCCTATACGGTGGTCACTGTCGTGCCGTCGTGGCGATCTGCCACGATCGACCCTGATTCCGTGATGAGGATATAGCGTTATGATTCGTCTCGACAATATCCGCAAGGTCTTTAACCCCGGCAAACCCAACGAATTCGTGGCCATTGACGGTGTCAACCTGACCATCGACGCCCATGGGGCCACAGCCCTGAAAGGGCCGAGCGGTTCAGGGAAAACCACACTGCTCAGCATACTGGCATGCATGGCGCAGCCGACGTCGGGCGGAATCACCGTGCAGGATCGGGAAATATCGAGTCTTTCCGGACAGTCCCTCACCGGAATCAGAAGAAAGACCTTTGGCGTCATCTTTCAGCAGTTCCATCTTATCAAGGGCATTACCTCTCTTGAAAATGTCATGATTCCAGCCTACCCGCTGGGTGAAAAGTTCTCCACCCTGCAGAAACGGGCCATGGACCTGCTCGATCTGCTGAATCTTGCAGGCAAGGCCTACTCGAAGGTGGAATGGCTTTCCGGCGGAGAGGCGCAACGCACGGCCATTGCCAGGGCCCTGATCAATAATCCGGCGATCATCATCGCCGATGAGCCGACCGCCCATCTGGACACCCGCCTCTCCCTGGAATTCATGGAAATCATGCGGCAGCTCAAAAAAGACGGGAAGACCATTATTATCGCCAGCCATGACCCCATTGTCTCCGAATCGGGTGCCATCGACCGGGTCGTCGAGATGCGGGACGGCAGGATTGTCGAACCTGGAGGTGTGGCATGATGTTTCACCCCGGCATCCTGGCCCTGCTTCTCGGCTCCGGGCTGACGGCCGGCATGCTGTGCTATTCCGCCTACGAGGGGGTACGCATCATTCGCGGCTGGGATATCCGCAGCGGCAGCGAACAGCAGCTGGAAATGGAACGGAGGACCTACCTGGTTTCGACGGTCATGAGCTATGCCATGGGGTTTCAGCTGCTCTCCCTGTTTCTCTTTATCTATACCGCCGACAGCCTCAGCCCGCTCTTTGTCGGCGCCATGTGCGCGGCAGGGAGTCTCAAGGTCAATGGGTTCGGCTATCCGACCCTCATCGTGAAAATCGTCGGCTGCCTGCTGGCCGGGGTGTGGCTCATCATCAATGCCGCCGACAACCAGGCCCTCGATTATCCCTTGATCCGGATCAAATACTGGCTGCTGCTGTTCATCACCCCGTTCATCATTGTTGAAACCACCCTCCAGGCCTTCTATCTTCTCAGCCTGAAACCGAACATCATCACCTCCTGCTGCGCGGTACTCTTCAACGCCGATAGCGGCACGATCATGTCCGATCTCCTTGCCCTGCCGCATGCGCTGTCACTGGCGATTTTCTTTACCAGCGCCCCGATCGCAATGGGCCTGGGGCTGTACGTCTATCTGAAGGAGAAAGGCGCTGTTCCTTTCGCCATTGCAACATTCTGCCATTTCGTCATAGCCATCATCGCACTCATCTCATTCATCAGCATCTATATTTACGAGTTGCCCACCCATCACTGCCCTTTCTGTCTGCTGCACCAGGAGTACGGCTACGTCGGCTATGTCATGTATGCGGCGATCCTCATCGGTGCCGTAACCGGCCTGGGAACCGGCGCCATTAACCCGTTTCGCTCCATCACCACCCTCCGTCACATCATTCCACCCATGCAAAGAAAACTGGCGCTGGTATCGATCGTAGCGACCTCGGTCTTCGTATTGATTACCGTTGTCGCGATTTTCATCTCCAATCTGAGCATGGCGGCATAGTACACTCAACTGGTAAAAACCGATAAACCCCTCGATTTTCGCCCGCATCACCCGGCAGAGACATAGTCTGGCGCATCGCTCTCCTGCAAATACCTGTTGTGCATTCAGTATTATACTTTTACAACAAGTCTCACAAAATAACAGTTGGCATCGTGACATCTTGCGCATTGGCTGCACTTATTCAGCACTCTCATTTTTTACTGGCCGGATTGCTCCGGAATGGTGGCCTTTTTCCCAGCGGTATGTCGGCCGCTTTCCCGCCGGAACGGTGGCCGTTTTCGGCCGGAATACGCAAAAATGCAGAGGCCACAGTGGCAATCAATGATAAGCGATATATTGGTTTTTTCATGGTGTTTTACTCCTGTCTTTGGATGATTTTTCAGTTCCCGGAATACTTTCCCCGAGCGACTCATTTTGTTCAGAAAGCAGACGCGGTGAGATTTCTCTCAATATCCCCGTTATCACGCCTCACATCGAATATGTATCTTTGGGCTAAGATTCACTTTTCCCGTCATTCACCTCTTAACTTATATATCAATTATCGTGCCAGGTTGGAATTCTTCATCTTATGTTTTCATCTATCTTATATTATGTAATATTTACTTGATGCAAGGTCGGTATAGGTGTCATAACAGCCATTAGAAAAGGGTTGCATTTGACCTGTGGTTATATTTGAACCTATTTTCGTTTGCTGACAGTTCAGCATGCAAGACATCGCATCGCCATGCCTGCCTAAATCAATTTTTGAAAATGAGGAAAGATCAGAAAGGAGGGTAGTTATTGATGAAGCTGGACAAAGACTATGAAGATGAGTCGACTCGGCAGTGGGGTGGACCGAATTACATGGCCTGTTGAAGGGCCGATAGCGTTTTCTTAAAATACGTGTGCACCAAGAATCCTGCTGTCGTTATCCACCAGGATCTTGTTGGTGGCATGTTTCATGCCGATACGGCGATGAGAGAGAAGAGTCCCTTCCTTTGGTTATAAGGTTATGTAGTTTCATATCTATCCCAGGGCAAAGACAGGGATGGAATCCTGTGGCGACGGCCATAGAGGACAGGAAACTGATCCAGGTCAACAAGATCCGCTTGAATAGCAAGGTGGCTGCCTTGGATTCTCTCGCTCGAATCCTGGGCATGTTCAAGGCCGACAACGAGCAGGCCAAGGATTAGCTTGTAATCATTAAGAATTTTACCGGCGAGAGATGAGTAGTGGCGCCGGTTGTTTGAACAAGGAATTGCCGTTTTAAAGTGGAATCTCTACTTGTTTTATGCTGCCAGTTCAACCGTCGGCAGCATCACGACGTAAGCCTCTTCAGGTGTTTTTTTATCTAATTTCGAATGTGGTCTGGATCGGTTGTACCAGTCCAGATACTGCATGATCGACTTACGGGCCTCGTTGACTGAGTCATAAGCGTGTAAATAGACTCGCTCGTATTTCACTGATTTCCATAATCGTTCAATAATAACATTGTCCCGCCAGGCGCCGCGACCGTCCATGCTGAGCCTGCATCCCCGATCTTCAACCGCTTTCACGAACTCGTCAGCGGTGAATTGGCTGCCTTGATCGGTGTTAATAATCTCAGGCGTGCCATGGTGGTTGAACGCCTCTTGCAGCACATCGACCGCATGGCAGGCCTCTAAGGTAATCGCGATCTTTGCGGCCAGCACTTTCCGGCTGGCCCAATCAACAACGGCAACAAGGTAAACAAACCCCTTGGCCATGGGGATATAGGTCGTGTCCAGAGCCCAGACCTGGTCGGCTCGGTTGATGGTCAAGCCCCGTAGCAGATAGGGGGTAGATTTTGTGCCCGGGGTGTTTCTTGCTGGTTCCCGGCTTTCGATACAAGGCCTCAACCCCCATACGCTTCATCAACGTGCCGACATGCTTGCGGCCCACAGCAAGACCTGCTCGATTGAGTTGATCCTGCAGCATGCGAGCGCCCATGAACGGGTGTTCCAGATGCAGTTCGTCGATGCGGCGCATCAGTGCCAAGTCGGTAGTGCTGACCGGTTTAGGCCGATAATAGACGCTGCTGCGGCTTATGCCAACCAATTCGGCCTGCCGTTTGATCGGGAGTACATGCCTGCGGTTGATTATCGTTTTGCGCTCAGCAATTCCACCTTGGTGAGCGCGCACTCTAAAAAATCATTTTCCAGCGTCAGTTGCCCGATCTTGGCATGCATGGCCTTCACGTCAACCGGGGGATTCGACTCGGTGCCCTTGCCGAATACTTCGGCAGCCCGCGCACTGAGCTGCCGTTTCCAGTCGGTTATCTGATTGGGGTGCACTTCAAATTGCTGCGCCAGTTCGGCCAACGTCTTGTCGCCGGCGAATGCCGCCAACGCCACCCTTGCCTTGAAACTCGCTGCGTGTTTCCGTCTCGTTCCTTTTGCCATTTTCTGCTCCTTGATTAAGCCCTATATTGGGCTTTATTAGTAGCAGAGTTTCCACTTAACGGCTTGTCCAAATTTCCGGCGCCACTTCTCCTGAAAACCAGATAACGGATAAGAAAAAAAGGGGTCAGAAAAAAAGGGGTCAAGTCTGCTGTTGGCTTTTATGGTCAATTTTAGGTTAGCACTGCCATATAGTCAACATTTTCCAATACACCATTACCTGGTAAGCTGGCCACAGATTGAAGATTGTTCCTTATTGCAATCTGTAATTGTCAGGAACATCCCCTTCCTCGTTTGTAGCCAGTTGGCTAAACATTCGAGACAAAACAGCTTGGTTGCCGGCTCTTGACGTCTTCAAACCGCTCGTTTGACCACCAAGGCCCAGATACCCGCCGCGGTGAGAAGTGTGCCCCCGGCCAGATTAAAGCGCCGTTGGGCGCGGGATGAAGCCAAAAACTTGCGGGCAGATGCTGCAAACATTGAGTAAAGCGTGGCATTCAGCGTCGCTAAAATGACAAAGGTGAGGGCCAGAATCCACAGCTGTTGCGTAACATTGGCATGAGGGGTGATGAATTGCGGCAGGAAGGCGACGAAGAAGATGATGCCCTTTGGGTTAAGGGCCGTGACAATATAGGTATTGGCAAAGAGCTTCCAGCGTGAGACCGGTACGGTTCGAGAAGCAAGAATCTGGGGCGACACACCGGCACGCAGGAGTTTTATGCCCAGATAGAGCAGATACAAGCCACCAACGCATTTGATAACCGTAAACCAAAAGGCTGATGCAGCCAACAAGGCGCCGAGACCAAGAAGCGACATTGCCAAAGCAGTGGAGTCGCCCAGTGCAACAGCTGCTATAAGAGGCAGATTCGCCCGCCCGCCATGGGCGACGGAGTAGCTGATAACAGTGAGAATGGTTGGTCCGGGGATGACCAGCAGGACCACGGATGCTGCGACGAAGGCGAGCCAGAGTTCGATGGGCATTGGGCTTCTCCTCTTGGTAATACTTTGCAGCGTAGCTTATTCATCGGCAATTAACAACGTCCGAGAGTTTTCTGATTATCTTATGTCGGAGATGTTTTGTTAATACAGATAGTTGTGGCTAAGCACTCGTTTTCCTCTCATCCGAACCTATCGCTCAAACACCTGGCCCTGCTTATTAATCAATCATTTGTATTTATTGAATAGATACGCTTGGATTCAAGATGTTCAGGAAGTCTCGCCGAATTGAACCGTAATAGCTGGCGACCATCTGCCGCTCCAGCACCGGGGTGATGAGGGAGATGTAGGTAATCCGGGGAGAACTGCCGTAGCGCTCTTTCATGATCCGGTCGGTTTAACGATCTTGGCAGAGCGCTTCTCCCTTGTCGTTTATTTTTCTTCAGGCAAACATGGATCGCTTTGGGTCTCATCATTGCTGTCTGCATGGGTGTCTGCTTCAAATTGAGAAACATCGGCAAGCCCCCCAAACCAGAATTCAGAACTGATAAGCTTATATTTCACCTCTTGGTCAGTGTCCGAGACGTCTTCTATATCCCATAAAATACCTTTAGATTCTTCAAACTTATCCCCGGCAATTTGTTTATCGTACAGACGGTTTAAAATCTCACCCGCATCCAACCCGCAGGATAAAAGTCTGACTAGCACAGAATGAGGTGATTCTTTAAAATCATTAAAAGTGTCTTTTTCCTGAGAAGTGATTTTGACTGTAAATTCAACACCCGTCGGTTGTTTAAAAATGCCGTTGAATGCTTCCCTTAACAGCCCGTAAGCATCAAAAAGTCTTTTATGAAACAAATAATCGGAAGACTCTTCCCACATGCGATTCTCAGGCATTTGATGGCTCAGTTGCTCGATTTTCCCTTCAGTGATTTCTTCTTTGAAAAGATACGTTAATACATATTTTGCAGCCTCGTGAGGTTCAAAATCGTTTAAGGACATCAAGCACATCTCTTTAAGTTCGCTTGGATTCATAGAGTCGAGTCCATCAGCCATATCCATTAAAGACAGCAGTGCCTTGTAATCTTCTGCATTCCAAGTGTTTTCAATTTCAGAAATCTTTTTAAAAGATATGACGTCAACACGATATGCATTTTGCATAACGATCTCCTGTTAAAATTCTATAATAAAAATAAGTAGTCTCAACCTTATTAACAAATAATAATAATTCGAATCAAGACTGGACGAGGTACTGGGGTTTTCTTTATTTAATGCCGGATCAACGTTTAACGTTTAAGAGAACCGGCTCGCAACTGCAGGCGAAACGTGCTGTCGCAAGTCCGGTTGGGTGAGGGGGTGGAACATCGACGTCCCCGAATTTACCGAATTCGGAGTTTCCAGGAAGGGCCGGCGTCATGCCCCGCGCGACGCCGAGATTTTTCCGGCTCGAGCTGACCCGCCCCGCCGATCAATCCACTCCTCCTTTACCGACGCATAGTATTTTTCGATAATCTCGGCTGCTTCCTCGGCGGTTTCCACATAGCGAAAGATATAGAGGTCCTCGGGCGACACCACGCCTTCATCGACGAGGAAATCGAAGTTTATCACCTGTTGCCAGAACTCCCGGCCGAACAGGAGGACCGGCAGGGGTTTGATTTTTTTGGTCTGGATGAGGGTCAGGGTCTCAAACAGTTCATCGAGTGTCCCGAAGCCGCCGGGAAAAGCCACCAAGGCCTGGGCGCGCATGAGAAAATGCATTTTGCGGATGGAAAAATAGTGGAACTGGAAACAGAGCTCGGGGGTGATATAGGCGTTCGGTGCCTGTTCATGGGGGAGGACGATGTTCATCCCCATGGTCTTGGCCCCGACATCCCGGGCACCGCGATTCGCCGCCTCCATGATACCCGGCCCGCCGCCGGTGATCACCACCAGATTGCGGCAGGAGCGGTGATGGTAGATTTTTGACAGCAATGCCCCAAGTTTACGCGCTTCCTCGTAGTAATTGCTCTTTGCCAGCACCCGCCGGGCGATGGCCACCCGCCGCCGGCGGTCCGGGCTGGTTGGATCGGCCGCGGCCGCCTCTTCCGCCTGGGCGACATTTTCCTTGGCAGTCTGCTCTTCGGGAATCTTGCTGCCGCCGAACACCACCACCGTCGCATCGATGCCGTGCTCCTGCTGGAGCAGTTCCGGTTTCAACAACTCCAGCTGCAGGCGAATCGGGCGCAGCTCTTCCCTGGTCAGAAAATCGATATCGGTATACGACAGGAGGTAGCTGGAGGATGTCGTTTGCGGGGTTTCTACACCGCTTTGAGCCGCGACAGCATCTTCTTTCGATGTCGGATAGCTCTGCAAGGGCGATCTTGGGGTCATCAAAACACTCCTTTGAAAACAATATTTACTTTTATAATTATTAATTATTAGGGTCAGAGTAAAATTAATCTTTCTCTTTGCGCCACCCCATCGGCCGCCCTCTTTTCTTAGCCTTTAGCCTCCTGCCGGTTAACGTTTCAATTACTTCTTTGAATCGATCATTTCCAATTGCCAGCCCTTTATTCGTATTCTCCCGAATTTCTGCAAACAACGCCCTTTTAACCTGCCGGGCAAACAGTGCGCGATAATTCTTTCGACGCTCTACTGAGTCCACACCCAACGCAAGGTATGCCGGATTCGGCGTGCATAAATCGGATTCCCGACCCAAGGCATTAGCATGATAACTTGACCAACAATAATCGCCGGGATCTGCAACCATCTCAGCTCTGACCGGATTAAGCTCTATATACCTGTATACTTCCAGCAAGTAACAATCCTCTTGTACCAGGCAGGATTTGTAGCGGCCTTCCCACAAAGTCCCGCTTCGTTGATATACATAATTGAAATAGCGCACATAACGACGCCCCAATGACTGCATCATTCGGCTCAAT
>JANOIV010000195.1:0-11342 GCA_031407875.1 Desulfobulbaceae bacterium
TCACCTTGACTGCCTCAACAAAATCAGGGTCATCGTCAATCAACAGTATTTTTTTCTTCTCAGTCATCTCTGTCCTCCATTGATCAAGCTGGGTTGTCGTACATTTCTCCGGTATCACGCAACAACTGGTCGGGGGAGCAGTCCGGCCCCGCCGATAATCTGATTCAATTTTTCCTCCCATTCAAAAGCCATGACATGGACTCCGGCAATCCCCTCCATCTCTTTGAGCTCCTCAATGAGTTCAATACACATCTCAATCCCCTTATCGGCCTGTTTCTCCTTCGGTTCATCGGCGATGCGTTTGATCACCGCGTCGGGAATATCCATACCGGCCACCATTTTTTTCATGAACTTAGCCATACCCGCCGACTTGAGCGGCGTCACCCCGGCCAGGATCTTGACCTTCTCGTGCAGCCCCTGGCGTATGGCATCTGCCAAATAGACCTTGAATTTCTCCATATTATAGATGCACTGGGTCTGGACGAAATCGGCACCGGCATTCATCTTCATCTTCAAACGGGGAACCCTGATTTCGAAGGGATCGGCAAAGGGATTGACCGCACAGCCGATAAAGAACTTCGGCGATCCGTCAAGCTTCTGACCCGAAGGAAAAACGCCGTCATCGCGCATGGTTTTGGTGAGATGAATCAATTGCATCGAGTCGATATCAAAGACATTCTTGGCCTGCGGATCGTCCCCGAATTTCTGGTGATCACCCGAGAGACAGAGGAGATTGCGCACCCCAAGGGCCGAGGCCCCGAGCAGATCCGACTGCAGGGCGATGCGGTTGCGGTCACGCACCACCATCTGCAGGAGCGGTTCAATACCCATCTCTTTTAAGAGCACGCAGCCGGCGATAGAACTCATGCGCACGACCGAGGTCTGATTGTCGGTGACATTGCAGGCATCGACATTACCTTTGACATAGGCCGCCTTTCTGCGCACCACCTCGGGGTCGGCGCCACGGGGCGGGCCGCATTCCGCCGTCACGGCAAAATGACCGGCGGCCAGTACCTTTTCCAGATTGCTTCCGGCTTTCATCAGATCATATCCTCCCTGACTATGCGGCGAGGCCCGCCATCTCTTGAGGTATTCCATCCTTTGTAGGGTTTGAGCTTCGTGTAATTATCCATTTGATCCAGGGCCTTCAACCGATCGATAATGAGCTGCCAACCGCAGGGCACATCCTTGCTGACCTCGCAGTGTCCCTGCACCGAACCGCCGCAGGGCCCGTGAAAGAGCGATTTGGCACAGCGGGTCACCGGACAGATGCCGCCGGTCAGGTGCAATACACAGTCGCCGCAACCCTGACAGCGCTCGGCCCATTCGCCCTGACGCTCCGTGACCCCCAGAAAGCCGGTGTTGATCCCGGGCAAAAGGGGGGTAGTGGTGTATTTTTCAGCGAGAAACTGGATACCCGCACCGCAGGCGATGGACAGCACGGCCTGGTAGTCCTGGACATAGGAGCGCATCTGTTCGACGTATTCGGGGTCGCACTGGCGTTCAAGACTGATCTCTTTGATCGTTATTTTCCGGCCCGTAGCCTCCCGCGCCAGACGCAGGGTTGAGGCGAGGATCTGCACCTCCTTTTCGCCGCCGACCCGGCAGACCGTGACACAACCGTAACAACCCGCCACGACGATCTTGTCGTAGGTCTCAAGCATTTCCAGAATCTCTTCGATGGGTTTTGGTGTTCCTGTTATCATCTCTCTCCTCCTGCGAGGCTGTTCAGGCCTCGTTCATCCGGGCCACATTGATGGGACTTGGCCCCATCTCCCTGATTATATCCACGAATTCATTGGCAAAAGCGGCAAACTTCGCCCCCTCACCGGCGCTGAGATTGTACAACTTTACCCGTCCGGCACCCAGACCTATCTGCTCAAGGATTGTGGCGACCCGCTGCACCCGGGCTCGGGCCCGGATATTGCCGGAAAGGTAATGACAGTCCCCTTCCAGGCAGCCGGTGACCATCACCCCATCGGCCCCGTTCTCAAAGGCCTTGAGCAGGATCGATTCCTCTATTCGGCCCGTGCATGGCAACATGATGATGCTGGTTTCCGTTGGATAACTCCGTCTCTCCGAACCTGCCAGGTCCGCGGCGGTGTACGCTCAATGACGGCAGGCGAAAATGATGACATTGGCCTTGAAGTCACTCATCACTGAACTCCTCTTGGGGATACGGGTCCATTTTCGGTATATGCCAAAATCTTGGCCTCCAGATTCTTATCCTCATAGCGGCCCAGGGAAATGGTCTTGGCCGGGCACTCCGCCACACAGATACCACAGCCCTGACAGAGAGCCGGATTGATCTCGGCGGTATGATCGGCGTTGATGAACGGCACCCCATAAGGGCAGGCCCGTACGCAGGTCAGGCAGACTGCGCAGTGGGTCGGATCGACCTTCGAGATCACACCCGACAGACGCAGGGTCTTCTTCGACAGCAGTATAGCCGCTCTCGCCACCGCCGCCTGAGCCTGGGCGATGGTCTCCGACACATCCTTCGGGGCATGGGCCGTGCCGGCCATGAATAGACCCTCGCTCGGCAGATCGACCGGACGGAGTTTGGCATGGGCCTCAATAAAAAAGCCGTTAGCGTTTCGGGGCACCCGCAGCATTGAGGCAAGATCCTCGGTATCACGGGGTTTCATGCCTGTTGACAGGACCAGCAGGTCCGGGTTCAGAGAGATCTGTCTATTAATCGACGGATCGGTGATGACAATTTCGATGCCGGCATGATCCGCCCTGATATCCGGGGGATTTTCCTCCGGATCAAAGTGGATGAAGTTGACACCCAACCGCCGAGCCTTCTGGTAATCGAGCTCGCCCAGCCCATAGGTGCGCATATCCCGATAGAGGATATCCACCCTACTCCCCGGCTGCTGCTCCTTAAAATGCAGGGCGTTTTTCACCGCCTGATTACAGCAGACCCGCGAACAGTAAGGAAGATGCCCTTCGAGTCCTAATCCCTGGCTTGGAGTCTCGCACGGAGCGCCGGTATCAGGCGAACTATACGGGAGAGGCCCTTCATATCGTGAGCCGGCACACTGGAGCATGACCACATGCCGGTAACTCCTGGCTTGTTCACCGAACAGGCGGGCCTCGAAATCCGTCTGGGAGATGACCGTATCGAGGCTATCGAGACCATAGAGCTCCGGCCTCGACTCCTCCGCCCCGGTAGCGACCACAATCGCCCCGTGTTTGACGGTGCGGATGGCGCCTGATGGCGTCATGATACCGGAGCTGAAGGAACCGACAAACCCCGACTGTTCGACGACTACCGAGCTGACAAAAACCTTGATTTTGTCGTTATTGAGCACCTTTTCCTTGAGTTCGAGAAGATGTTTCGAGAAATAACCCCCGCCCCAGCTCCTGCCGAGAAACTGGGCCTGACCGCCAAGGTTCGACTGCTGTTCCACCAGATAGACGGCAAAACCCTGTCTGGCCGCCTCGACTGCTGCCGTCATACCGGCCACTCCGCCGCCTATGACAAGGAGGCCGGGATTGACATCAAATTCGAGTTCGGCGAGCGGTTCCGCCTGACTGGCATTAGCCACCGCCATCCGCACCAGCCTCTTTGATTTTTCGGTGGCCAGTTCAGGCTCATGGGGATGCACCCAACTGCACTGATCCCGAATATTGGCCATATCAAAGAAGTATTTATTGATCCCAGCCTGGCGTAGAGTCGACATGAAGAGCGGTTCGTGAGTAGTGGGCGAGCAGGCCGCGGCCACCACCCGGTTGAGCCGGTGTTCGGCGATAATCGCCCGGATGGACTCCTGGGAATCCTGGGAACAGGTGTAAAGCGGATGCTCGGCATAGACAACACCGGGCAGGGTCCTGGCGTATTCAGCGACAGCCGCGACATCGACAACCGAGGCGATATTGGTGCCGCAGTGGCAGATAAAGACCCCGATTCGCAGCTCTTCACCGGGTTCGGGAATCCGTTCGGGGGGCAGGACTTCCGTATCGACTCGTGATCCCCGGGCCTGGGAGAGGTCTGCCGAGGCAGCCTGGGCAGCAGCGGAGGCCTCGACAACCGTCTCGGGGATATCCTTTGGCCCGTTGATCACACCACTGACAAAGATTCCCGCTCGTGAAGAGGCCAACGGCCGAAAGGCATCGGTTTGGGCAAAACCAAAGCTATCGAGATCAATACCGAGGAGCGCTGCCGTTTCCTTCGTCTCCTTGGCGATCTGCATACCGACCGAGAGGACGACCATATCAAAGATCTCTGCGACCCGCGTACCCTTGCCGTCGACATAACGGAGTTCGAGATCGCCCGTGCGGGGATCCTCAAAAACCCTGCTCACCATGGCCCGGACATAGCGAACATTCTTCTCTTTGGCCCTGGTGACATAGGCGTCGAAATTCTTACCGAAGGAGCGCATATCAATATAGAAGATAGTCGGCTCGATACTGGCATCATGCTCCCGGGCAATATAGGCCTCCTTGGTGGCATACATGCAGCAGACCGAGGAGCAGTAGTCCCTTGCGCAGGAATGGTCGCGAGATCCGACACATTGGATCCAGGCGATTTTCTGCGGATGACGACCGTCACCGGGGCGGATTACGGTGCCTGAGGTCGGCCCCGAGGCGGACAGGAGCCGTTCGAACTCGATGCTGGTAACGACATTCTTATAGGTGCCGTAGCCGAACTCGCCACGTTTTTTCGCGTCAAAGACCTCATAACCGGGGGAGAAAATGATTGAACCGATCTCAATCTCGGTGTCAATTGTCTGATCCGTATAGTTGATGGCCCCCGGCCCGCAGACCGATTGGCAGATTCCACAGCTCCCGGTATTGAGATGGACACAGCTCTCTGTATCGATCACCGGCACTCGGGGAACGGCTTGGGGATAGAGAATATTGATCGGTTTGCGGAGATTCAGGCCTTCGTTGAAGCTGTTGAACAGGGGCCTCGGGACCTTGTTGGTCACCTGATCAATAGCCAGAAAATCCACAGGACAGACTGAGACGCAGGCCCCGCAGACCTGGCAGGCGTCAAGACTGGCCTCGATGCCGTCGGTGACCATCTTCAGGGCGCCGATAGCCATGACCTTTTTACACATCATGGCGCAGAGGCCGCAACGGATGCAGTCGCGCCGCCCCTGACCGGCTATCTCCTGTTTCAGCAGCTCAGAACGGGCAAATACAGCTGCGCCAATACCCTTGTCGAGATCCGGGGCATCGCTTAAGGTGATGGCCGAAAACTTCTCCGGGCAGGCCGTAAAACAGGCCCCACATCCGGTGCACTTGTCCTGGGCCAGTACAGCAACCTGTCCCTTCTCCCAGACGATGGCCCCGTGCAGACAGGCCCGATGGCAGAGTCCGCACTTCCCACATTTCTCCTCATCAACCGTGAAGGTCCAGGGATGCACGGTCTCAGGCCGGGGTGATCCCGGCCCTCGGATAATCCGTTTTTCCTTAGCCCCGGCTTTGCGTTTTTCCGCAGCCTCTTGATCCTGCAGCGGAAACCAGGAGATCTGGGTGACAGGACAGGCCCTCTCGCAGAGGCCGCAACCGGTACATTTGGCGGTATCGACATAGCGAGCGCGGCGGCTGACGGTCGCCGTGAAATTACCCTGTTCGCCAGTCAGCCCCTTCACTTCGCTGTAGGTGAACAGTTCGATATTTTTATGCCTGCCGACTTCAACCAGTTTCGGCGAGACAATGCACATCGAACAGTCGTTGGTGGGAAAGGTCTTATCGAGCTGGGCCATCTTGCCGCCGATGGCCGGAGACTTCTCCACCAGATAGACCTTGAAACCGGAATTGGCCAGATCGAGGGCCGACTGCATACCGCTGATGCCGCCGCCGATGACCAAGACGGCCCCGGTTGGAGACTGCAGTGTTTGGGGTTTGAGTTCTCCGTTCATACCGCTTCCTCCCTGGCAGGCCCGGATCGGGCAAACAACTCCGTGAGGATGACAGGAGTAACCAGATGGACCTTCTGCTGCCTGACGGGATACTCACCGCGAAAAGCGGCGGTCAGCAATTCGGTGGCAAAAAAAACCGGCAGCAAAGCCCCGCCGGGTAACCTCTCCAGTTGCCGACTCTCGACGTTCGCCTGACACATCGGGCAGTCCGTGACCAGAGCTCCCGCCCCAGCTTTCTTTGCCGCCTCGACGATATCACCGACGAGTTTATAGGCGATATCCGGCCTGGCCAGGGTCAGACTTCCGGAACAGCACTCGGTGCGGTGCGACCAGGAGACCGGCCTCGCACCACTGGCCGTCACGATTTTTTCAAGATTCTCCGGCATCTCCCAATCGGTTGCCCCGGTGATTCTCGGATTCCTGAGAGAAAGACAGCCGTAGTAGCAGGCCAGAGACAGGCCGCTCAGAGGTCTCTTGACCCTTTGCCTGATCATATCGAGGATCTCGGCCCTGGCGAGCAGGGAGCTGATATGGATGATCTGAAAATCAGGGGAATACGTTCGCAGGTCCCAATGACCGGGATCGGCACGCAGGGCCTTATCTGCCGCCCGTAGCCGCTGAAAGCAAGCGGCACAGGGCACCAGAATGTCGAGCCCCGCCTCCATGGCCAGGAGGAGGTTGCGCATCGGTAGACGCATCCCGACTTCATGGTCCGTCATATGGGCCGATGAGGCACCGCAGCAATTCCAGTCCGGGATCTCCACGAGCTCAATGCCGAGCTCAAAGCAGACGCCACGCACGGACTGGTCGTAATCAAGGGCCGTTCCTTCCAGAGAACAGCCTGGGTAGTAAGAGAGTTTCATCGCTCGTACTCCTTTCCCTTGCCCGAGAAGATCTGCCGCACCTCATCCTTGCCCTTGATGGATTGAGGCAGCAGCTTGAGTTTGCCTTTAACGAACATCTGCATACCGAGCTTGATGTCGCCGAGAATATCGCCGGACCTGAGTTTATAGCCGGCTATCATGCCGATTTCATAGGCCCGCCCCCAGTGCCTGATCGAATCGAGAAACGATTTGTGCAAGAGGGGAACACGCGGTTCAGCCGGGACCACACCTTTTTTCAGGGCAAGCGACCTCAGCACATCCATTAGGCTCGCAATCTCGATTTCATTGGGACAGCGGGTGGCGCAGGTCTCGCAGGCGGCACAGAGCCAGATGGTTTTGCTGGTCAGCAGGATATCTTCCATGCCGTAGGAGGCCAGCCTGACCACCTCCATGACCTGCAGGTCAAAATACTCGGCGACAGGGCAGCCGGAAGAGCAGCGGCCGCATTGAAAACAGGCCTGGACGTCGATCCCCATGGTCTCCAGTTTGTGCAGAAATTTTTCATTGCCGGCTTCGGACGAAATGACTTCACTGTTCATGGTTTCCTCCTGTCAGGGACTCCAGCACTGCCGGAAACCTGAGGCTAAAAGTAGCCCCGGCGCCGGGTGCGGAAGTCACCCTGATGCTTCCCTTGTGTTCCTTGACGATGGCGTAGGAGACAGATAGGCCAAGGCCCGTCCCCTCTCCTGGAACCTTGGTGGTGTAAAATGGATCAAAGATCTTTTCCAGCTGATCCTCTTCGATTCCCGGCCCGGTATCGCTGATGACTATTTCCACAATATCCCGCCCGGCCCTGGTCCTGCTGACAATCCGCAGTGTACCCTTACCATTCATGGCCTGGGCGGCATTGACGACGATATTCATAACCACCTGATTCAACCTGATCGAGTTGCCGAATATCGGCAAGAGCTTGTCCTCGAGCTGGAGTTGCACGTCGATGTTATGAAAATACGGTTGGTTTTTCAGGACGCCCAAGGTTTTGCGGATGACAGCATTGAGATCGATCAAAACCATCTCGTAGGTCGTCTGATGGGAGAATTCCAGCAGATCAGCGACAATGACCTTGCAGCGTTCGGCCTCGTGGATAATCACCTCCAGGTCCTCCCGCAGGGGATGCCCGTCGCCAAGTTCCTCACTGACCAGATTGGCATAGAGCATGATCCCCGACATGGGGTTGTTGATCTCATGGGCGACTCCTGCGGCCAGGCGGCCCAGTCCCGCCATTTTTTCCGACTGCATGAGCATGTTGTGGGTCTGCTCCAGATCTTCTTCGATCTTCTGCATGGCCCGCAGGTCGGTAAAGATGCCGAAGGTGGCGATTTCCTGATCCTTGTCATAGATGATACCACCGGAGAAACTGACCGGGATGGCCTGCCCGTCCTTGTTTTTGACCACAAACTCATGACGCAGCAGCTTACCCTTGCCGCCATATTCATTACTGCGCATGCGCTTGATGATCTCGTAGGCCACATCGTCATGATACAGGCCGGTGACATGCAGACTGGCGAAGGCCTCCTCCTCGGAATAGCCCAAGAGGGCCTGGGCACCCTGATTAAACAGGATCAGCTTCCCCTGCATATTCGCGGCGATGATACCATCAACAGAGGAGTCAATGAGGTTATGGAAGAAAGCGTTGCGGCGGCGCAGTTCACCTTCCAAATTTTTTCTGCGGGTGATATCGATCAGGTAGAGGAGATAATAATCCGGGTTGGAGGGGGGATAGACCAGAACTACATCAATGACGATCCGTTCCCTGTCGACCCTGTTAATCTCAATCTCATGCCTGATCCTTGAGGCCTCTCTCATCTCAGGCGAGGTGAAAAAATCTTCTATAAGGGCGAAAAGCCGGGTATTTTCCAGGCCGAGGATCTCGGCAATATAGGCATCGGCTATCTCGTCGGAGGTGATGGCAAGAAAGTGACAGGCGGCCGGGTTGGCATAGATGATCTGATGATTGAGGCTCACCACCAACACCCCGTTGGGAGTCTCATCAAGGATCTGATAGAGATAAAGATTGGAACCCAGATCCCTGGTGATGGTCGCCAGACTGTTTTCCGCCTGCAATTGATCGCCCATTTCCCGCAAAACCTCTAACGCCCGATGAGGGTCAGAAATTCCGGCAATCTGTCGCGCCAGCCAAGGGCGAGCAGGACAATACCGCCCACGAGGCCGGAAACCTCTTTGACGAAATCAGCGCCGATTGTCATGCCCGCATCCTGCTTCACCGGGGCCTGCATCATTTTTTTCAGGAATTCCTGAGGAATGGATGGCACTCCTTTGAGGTTGTTGAGATAGCGGATCATGGTGATAGACTTCAAAAACATGACGGAGATATGAAGCTTGATGCCCGTCTGTTCGGCCACCGGCAGATACTGCTCGATAATGTTTATGTCATAGGTGGGGCCAAGGGTTACCGAAGAGACGCCGTAATCGGCCATCTGTCTTATGAGCTCGGCCTGCTCCCGGTTGCGGGTGGCATCATCGAAAAGTTCAAGAGTCGCCCCAACCGTAAACGAGGTGGCCCCGTCGAGGGGTTCGCCCGCCAAGTCCCTGCCATTGTTGAGAGCGGCGACGCATTTGAGCATGGTGAGGAAATCGAGGTCTCCGCTCGTTCGGGCGACCGGCTGATCTCCCTCTGCCGGATCATGACCTTCTCTGATCACGATATTTTTGATGCCGAGAGCCGAGGCGCTCAGCAGATCGGCCTGAAAAGATATGCGGTTGCGATCCCGGCCGTTGATAACCATGACCGGCTCAATACCCCGATCTTTGAGGGCCAGACAGGGGGCGACCGGGGCCATGCGCATGATTGCATGTTCACTGTCGGTCACCCGTATGGCATCCACCCGTCCCCGGACACTGAGCGCTGTGGTGAGAAATCCGTCAAGACTCGTCCCTTTGGGCGGATCGATTTCGGCAGTCAAGTAGTACGGACTGTCGGCATTGGGGCCGGTGTTTCGTTGCTTTACAGCTTCCATTGCACCTCCTGCAGGATGAGATATCACTCGTCTGGAAGAATGAGACACTGAAATTCAGGCATACGATACATCCGCAGCACCGGGCCTTGGTGAGCAAATGGGGCTGCGGGCTGCCATCTCTGTTGATCATTTTTGCTTAACATGGCGTTCAGCAAAAATCATCATAAAAAATCAAGCCGCCCTGGCGCACTGAAAAAGTTCCGCCGTCCCGATTCCGGGGAGAACTATCAGGACAACATTCCGATTGCTATTGCAAGAACCGACCTTGTCCGTATTGACGGAGGCAAGGCGGTTATCCCGAACCTTCGGGTAATTTGAATGAGAAAACGACAACTCAGGTTGAACAGGTCTCTCTGCCTCCAACACCCGGATAACACCACGTGCAGGAAGTTTCTTCCGGCCAATCAAAAACTATATGCTATCTTTGATCCGTATCGCCGGTTGCCCGGCGTATTGCTTGCGGACAGAGCCTCTACTATGAAAAAAACAAGAATTGATGAGATTTGATTCAGACATTTCATGCCGGTCTCTTCCCCGACCATTGAACTGTACACTCAAAAAAGAGAAAATACTACTACTGTGCAGGATATTTTTTTCTTGGTCTGGTGAAAAACCCAATAACATTCGCTGAACGCGGTTCACTGCCCCAAAGCTCTCCGATTCGGGCCATACCTCCGGAGTATGCCATGGAACACCAAACGGCAGATACAAAAAAACCCCTTTGTCTCCTAGCAAGAGACAAAGGGGTTCCAGGTTGTAGGATCTGATCCCGGAGGCGATTCAGAAGGCAAGGAAGCACCAATGAACAACCTTTCAGAGAGAATACCCTCCGAGACTACACGTACGGCTGGTATTCCGGCTCATACATCAGGCTGCCGATATAGCCCGGAAGATCTTCAGGTCGTGGCCTGGAGGCAAACCCCGTCGTATAGGCCACCTCAGCCACAGCAACCGCAATGGCAATCGAGACTTCCCTGATCCGTGGCAATGGCGGATAGATCCTGCCAATGCGCAAATCCGTCTCAGAAACCTCCTGGGCCAGGATCCGGGCCGCCACCAGGAACATTTCATTGGTGACCTGGGTTGCCCAGCTGGCCATGACCCCCATACCCACTCCGGGGAATATGTAGACGTTGTTGCCCTGAGCCGGCACGAACCTCTTACCTTGAAAAATGACCTGGTCAAACGGACTGCCGCTGGCAAAAATGGCCCGCCCCTCTGTCCAGGTGTAGGCCTCCTCCGCTGAACATTCCGTCTTGGAGGTCGGATTGGACAAGGAAAAGACGATCGGCCGCTCGTTGATCCTGGCCATGGCCTCAAGCACCTCGCGGGTGAATCTCTTCGGTTGCCCGGAGACCCCAATTATCGCGTTTGGTCGCAGGGCCTCGACCGCTGAGAGAAAATCGGAAATAAGGGCATGATCATGGGCATAATCAAGCTTATGACCGGTGAGATCGGCACGGCCCTTCACGACCAGGCCCTTGGAATCGACAAACCAGCAGCGCTTGCGTGCCTCCTCCTGAGTCAGACCTCCCTCGATCATGGCCGAAACCAAGAGATCTCCGATGCCAATCCCAGCCTCACCCGCCCCGAGAAACAGGAAC
>JANOIV010000229.1:0-28333 GCA_031407875.1 Desulfobulbaceae bacterium
CAGCCTATGGCAATCGTCATGCTGGCGGGTCTTGTGACCTCTACCTTTTTGGTTTTATTTTACACACCGGCGTTTTTCTGGCACTGGTGCGGACCCATTGTGCACAAACTTATTGGAGATTCTGCAAAAGATCAATTGTGATGATGTATGTAGCAATGGGAATACTCATAAAACGCTTTCTCGATTTTCCATTTATATATTCAGGGGCCGTTACGAAATAACCATTACGTTTCTGGCCACTGCTGTCTCATAAATTAGCGAGTCAATACCATCAAGGGAGATGCCCGTGGACGGCATAAGATTTTGCTGAATTTCTTTGGCTACTATACGTTATCATACGTGTATTGATATGATATACGTACCTTGTTCAGGCTCCCATTTTCGATGAAGCAGTCCCTTGGTTTCCATAACCTTCACAACCTCGGTCATATCCTTGAGGTCGCCGGGTAGTTCATCGAATATCTCGTTTTGTTTTACGGGTCCACCGTTTTGGCGCAACATCGAGAGTATTTCACGCTCCTGAGAGGGAAGATTCTTGCGTTCCACCGGAGTTAAACCATCGGATGCTACGGTCCTTCGATGAAGCAGCCATATGAGTCCGACAAAGAGAGCAAGTACTCCTCCAATAAAAATTATGATCGTCCACTCGCCATAAAAAAGTGATAAATAATTTCCATGTCTCATGTTAATTTCTCCATTTCAGTAAGGGACAAACTTTTTGGAAAAACCCCAATGAAACGTTGTTAAGTGCATGCCCTGTTTGAGATGACCTTGCCAAATCAAATGAGTGCATCTCATGAATATGATGGTAAATTGTATCAACCAGCCTCAGTCATGGAGGAACATTTTGGGGCAAACTCTCAAAAGTAATACCTGGCACGCAATTCAAGCTTATTTTCATTCTGTTTCTCGCCGTATTCGCTTGACCCATCACCCTGTAAAAGGGCAAACTGCAGTCGAAGCTCCCAGTTGGTAAAGCCTGTGTAGGTAAGCTCGGGCGTTAGCGAAAAACTCTGATCGTCGAGGTTGACGATGGTGGTCAAGGCCGGGGTGAAATAGAGGATATCAAAGGGTTCTTTCTGGGCAAAACGGGCATACAGGTAGTGCCTTCCTGGAAAGGGACTTGAGTACCCCTGTGACCCAAGTTTTGCCGCCTCGTCAAATAGATCGTCCACACCGGTGGCGATCCATTGTTCCTCAGCATCTGCAACGTGTTCGAAAAACCGGCTCATCTCTTCTTCGGAATAGCCGCCGCCATTATAGTAATACTCGATGATCGTGGTGAGATCCCGGGCGCTCAAGTAGCGGATACCGGCAAGATATGAGGTGGTATCACTACTCTCGCGGGTTCTTCCACCGACCTCTTCCAGAACTATCTTTTCGATCCCGGTAAAACGGGCAACCTCGCCATGGATTTCAAAATTCGTGGTGATGTTGCGGGAAAAATCAAGGCCGAAGCGGCTGGTCCGGCTGTTGCCGGTGTAGACCATGAAGTCGAGATCGGTATCCAGGTAGAGAAGATAGAGTTTGGCCGCCAGATTGACATTATTTTCAGCACCGAAATCCTCATTCACATCCTGCCAGACCGGGAGAAGCACCGAAGTCAGGGCGATATTCTGCAAGTCGCCTGAAAGGCTTTTGATCCACTCAACCTCGGCAAGAACATACCCTTCCAGGGCATCTTCCGGATTATTTGGATCCTTGGGCCGATTGATAAAGCCGACCGGATTCCAGGCATAGCCCTTGCCCCATTTAGAGGCTTTTTTGCCAAGACTGGCGTTGATTTGCGAAGAAGGAGTGATGCCCACATATCCTTCGTAGAGTTCGACGCTGTCGCTCGAACCAAGATCATCCCGGCCTGCTGAGGCCTCGGCCAGCCAGTTGAGACTGGTTATGCCCTTGGTATATGAACCATCCAACTGCAGACTGCCGCTCAGTCTGTCCAGCGTCGATTGAGGATCATCGTGGAGGTTCAGAAGAGAAGAGGCTGACCCCTGCCGGATATCCGCATGTTCCCAGCTGATTTCGGCGAAGCCACCAACTTTGTAGTCTTTCTTGGCAAAATCCCCCATCTCCATGCTGAAATCCTCCCCGGCCAGGGCAGGGGCAGCGGCGACAACAGCCAGAATCCCAAGAATATTCAGTGAAACCCAGACAATTTTGATTGAGTTAACGGAGCTCATCGACTTTTGACAGGAAGTTAAGGGTGAAGACTTCATCTTTGAATTCCTTCTCCTGAATCTTGGCAAAAATCATGATGGATTTATAGCCCTTATTGAGGGGGCTGTCCGTTTCGAGGACCGAAGGGCGCACCATGCCGTTGCCGAAGTCCTGGATCTTATCGTAGTGCAGGGTCTTGATCAGCATGCCGCTTGCGGCAAAGCATTCAATCACTGTGGGCAGCATGGTTTTTTTATCCACCACCATCTTCAGGCTGTCATAGGCCACGGCGAAATTATTGGCCTTCAGGGCGAGGAGATACGTGTCGGTCTCTTCGCTGATCTGCTGCACCTTGTATTCAACACTGTAATCGAGGTTAAGGATATCGGAGTTGTTGAAAATCCCACCGATAACCGACTGGAGACTGGTTATCCTGATCGGTTTGCCGACATTGGGAATATAGAGCCACATATTGTCGCCCAGGCGCAGGGTGGAGCGTCCTTTTTCGCTGGCCGGAGAGAGAAAAAGGGCGATCATCTTATCCTGGGCCTTCTTGGCGGTATACAGGACATACTCCTTGGTCTTGCCGTCGGGCTCGATATTGATGAGTTTGCGGTACATCTCATAGGATTCCGGCTGCATCTTCCTGTCGACCTGTTGCAGGATAGCCGTGCCGTCGAGGGCCGAGGCCGAGTTGACGAGCGCCAGCATGACAAAGGCACATGCAGCAAGGATGGAGAAAACAGTTTTCATGATATGCTCTCCTAAACGTGACGTAAGGCGGTTATGGGGTCCATTTTCGCCGCCTTCCAGGCCGGTTGCAGGCTGCCGAGTATGGCAATGAAAATGACGATCAGGGCTATTGAGACTATATCTGCCGGAGTAATGGACGGGTTGAGGATCAGGCCCTGTTGCTGGCCGAAATTAAAGCTGATTTTTGCCGCCTTCAGGGCTGCTATGCCTACAAGACTGATGATAACCCCGAGGGCTGCGCCAAGGGCGCCGAGAAGGAGACCTTCGGTGAGAAAAAGCAGGAGAATCTTGCCCGGTCCGGTGCCCATGGCGGCGATGGTCCCGATCTCGTTGATCCGTTCATAGACCGCCATGACCATGACGTTCATGATGCTGACCAGGACAATGGCCACCAGCATGATCTTGATGAATAAGGTCATCAGGTCGATCATTTTGGCAATATTGAAAAAGGGTGTGAGTTTCTCCCAGGTGTGGATTTCAAAAATCGGCTTGCCCATTTTGTTAACGATGGGTTCAAGCCCGGCACCCAGGCCGGCGAAGGCCTTACCCAGTCCATGCAGGTCCTTGAGCCGTACGGCGATCTCGCTGATTTCTTTCTCTTCCATACGTAAGAGAGTCCTGGCGTCATCGAGATGAATATAGCCATCACGTCCTCCCGGCCCCGTCACCCCCTCGACGATGCCGCGAACGGTGAAGGCCTGACCATTGACCGATCCGTCCTGGTTGGTGGCCACCAGGACAATGCCGTCACCGACCTTGACATTCATCCCCTTGGCGATCAGTTCCGGGACGAGAATCTCCCCTTTTTTCAGGAGTCCTTCTTTTTCACCTTTGATAATGCGGTCCTTTAAGAGCGGCATAGTCGCCATTTCCTGTTCGGGGATTACCGCATTCAGCCGGATATTGGTGGTCTCGGTATAATTGCTGAACATCGCTCCGAGTTTGATTCGTGGCGAGAAGGCCTCGACGGCAGGATTGCCTGCAAGTATCTCCTCTACTTTTATAACCTGCTTTTCTTTCAGATTCCGGTTCAGGGGAAGGCTGTCGATGGAGGCCAGATAGCCCTTTTGATGGATCTGGATGTGGCCCAGCATGGAGTCGGTAATCTGGCCGATCATCATATTCTTAAACGAGCCGGCGACGGAGATAAAGAGCAGAACCGACACCACTCCCAGGGTGACCAGAGAGGCGGTGAGAAAGGTACGGCGCTTGTAACGACGCAGATTACGGGTGGCAATCTTGAGGATATTAAGCATATTCTCCTCCTCCGTTAATGGAATCAATGAGGATTCCGTCTTCGACGGTAAATACCGTTTCAGCGTTGCGCACTATTTTAGGATCATGGGTTGAGAAGATAAAGGTGGTGCCTAATTCATCTCGCATGTCTTTCATCAAGGCGATAATCCGCAGGGCGGTATCCCGGTCGAGGTTGGCGGTCGGTTCATCGGCCAGGACCAGTTCCGCCTGCGTCACCAGGGCACGGGCAACGGCCACCCGCTGTTTCTGGCCGCCGGAAATCTGATGGGGAAATTTATAGCCCTGATCCTGCATGCCGACTGCGGCCAGCAGTTTTTCGACCCTCGCGCGGCGCTCTTTGGCCGGCCAATTCTGCACCATCTGCAGGGGGTATTCGATATTTTCAAATACCGTAAGAATCGGAATCAGATTGAAATCCTGAAAGATAAAACCGATATGGCTGCCACGGAATTTGGCGGCTTCTTTGGCGTTCAAGAGCGATACGTCCTGGCCGGCAACGGTCAAAGTGCCACCGGTCGGCGGATCGAGGCAACCGATCATGTTGAGCAGGGTACTCTTGCCGCTGCCCGATGGCCCGACGAACGAGACAAAGGAGGCGGGCTGGATGGTGAAATTCACCCCTCGGATCGCCTCGACCGGAATATCCCCGGCATCATAGGTTTTTTTAAGATCTCTGGCTGCAACGAGTGTCATGTAAACCTCCTGATAGGATTAGAGATAGACCGCATCGGAGCAGAGGCTGCAATTAGTGCTCCAACTACATTGTTAGAAACAAAAACCATTAAATGTCTAAGTATTAAGCAGTTTATTTTTTATACAGAAGATTTTCCTTTCGCATTAGGTGGGAAGAAATTACTCATTTCTAGCGTAACTGGTTAAATTCTACCCAGTTTTGGAGGTTTAAAAATAAAAAGGGGGTTTTTGTACGCGGTTCAATTTGTTGGCAGCAGATACTATTGGTGTATTAATCAAATTTTTCGGCCTGCCTGTAGAGGCGAGCAACTTCTTCTGCCGGCAGCATAGCCTTGATGGCCAGGGAGATGAGGATGATGCCGACGATATCGATGGCGAGGCGTGAGAGGGCAAAGCGCGGGCCGAGGGCTGAGCTTTCAAAGAGGAGCATCGGGATCTTGGTGGTCGACCAGGCTCCGACAAAGATGAGGATGTTGATAAAACTCGCACCCTTTTTCATGAGAACGGCAGCCGCCGGAAAGGCCACGAACCCCGGTATCAGCGTGATTGCACCGACGAGCGAGGCGGCAAGGACGCCCCATACTCCTGAATTTTTACCGAAGATGAGTGAGATTGTCCCGGTATCGAGGACGGAAAGGGCTATGGCGACAAGGATAAGGACTACCAGAAATTGGGGCAGGATGCCCTCAAAGGCCTTGAAGGCCTTCTTGAGGGCGATCCGGGTCTTCTGCCGGTCTTTCAACAGAGACAGGATCAGGCAGATCCCTGCGATAAGGTAGAGGAGCAAAGTATCCATTGACTTGCTGGCTGCCTCGAATCAGAGTGAATTGAGCTGCAGGGCTTCCGGCAGGGTCTCGACAAAGACCCGAATCTCGTCACGCACCAGGCGGTAGCAGTTGCGCTGCACCGCCTCGCTGGCCCCCTGTACGGCAAGCTCTTTCGCCATGGCCGGCGGGTCGGTGAAACCGACATGCAGCATTCTTTTGGTCCCTGGAAAAAACGGGCAGGTCTCACGGGCATTATCGCAGACGGTGATGACGGCATCAAAGTCGATATGCCTCAGTGTATCGACATGCTTTGAGGTGTACGCGGCGATATCCACCCCGGCCTCAGCCATGACCTCGACAGCCGTCTGGTTCAGACCGTGGGTCTCTATGCCGGCGGAATACACCTCGATAGAATCACCTTTAAGCGCCCGTGTCCAGCCTTCCGCCATCTGGCTGCGGCAGGAATTGCCCGTACAGAGAAAGAGAATCTTGAGTTTTGTCTCCATGTTCATTTCCTGTCTACGCCTGAAAAAACGGTTGGACTATAAAATACACGCCGAGCAGGGCTATCAACGCTCCTGCCAGACGCCGGAAAAACCTGCCGCCCTGCTGCCAGCTGCTGCTTACGAGCAGGCGTTTGACCATGGCGGTTGAGCTGCCGGCAATCACAATAGGAATGCAGTGGCCGATGGCGAACAGGAGAATAAACATCACACCGGTAAACACCTTGGCTTGCACGGAGATAATGGCCAGGATCGGGGCGATGAAGCCGAAGGTGCAGGATCCGGACAGCACACCGTAGGCCAGGCCGAGAACAAAGGCCCCGGACAGGCCTTTAATCGTCAGCCGGGCCATGAGCCCGCCCGGGAGAGAACACTTCGCTACCCCGAGCATATCGAGGGCGACCCAGATCAGCAGCAGGCCGATGGCGATGGTCCAATACGGTCCCACATCGCCGAGCATCCGACCGAGCAGCGAACAGACGAGACCGATGACGGCAATGGTGATAAACAGGCCTGTCGTGAAAACGATGGCATAGAGCGTTGCCTTTCGCCCTTCGATCAGGTGATTCTGGCCGCCGACATAGCCGATGATAAGCGGAATCGAGGCCAGATGGCAGGGACTGAACAGCACACTGACCATGCCCCAGAGAAAACAGCCGAGGCCTCCCAGCAGGAGGCCCTGGCTCATCCACGAATTTATGGTGAGAAAAATCTGATCCATGGATTATTTGACCCCGAGTTTGGTCAACTCAGCAACTATCGCTGCCTTCTCATAGAAGCCTTCATGCCTGGACATCTCCTTGCCTTTGGCATCGTAGAAAATCTGGGTGGGAATGACCTGGATGCCATATTTCGGACCGGCAGCGGGATTCTCCCTGACATCGATAAAGATAATGGCAGCCCGGTCCCTGTACTCCTTTTCCAGTTCTGCCATGATCGGCTCCATCATCTTGCAAGGTAGGCAATTATTGGCACCGAGGTCGACCATGGTCACCTCCCCTGGTACAGGGGCCAGTGGTATGCCTTCGGCCTCAGCGGCAAAGGATCCTGCCACTGCGAGCAGTAGGACACATCCTGAGAGGACAATGGTCCTGATCGTTGTTTTGAGAGAAAAGATTTTCACGTACAACTCCTTTTACGAAAAATATGTCTTCGCCTTATCGACTACCTGGGCAATCGACTCGACAATGGTGCTATTCAACCTAGCCACTCTTCAACTTCACCTTGCTTGGGGACACGGCCGGCACATTTGACCTTCCCGTCAATGACTACGGCCGGGGTAGAGAAAATACCCAGCTTGGCCATCTCTTGAAAGTCCGTCACTTTGCTAACGGTAGCTTCGACGCCTTTAGCAGCAACTGCGGCTTCGACTGTTTTCTGCGCCTTTTCACAGGAGGCACACCCCGGTCCACATACCTTTATTTCCATAATTCACCTCTGTCAGAAAATCAGATAATTGCGTTAAAGAGATAGCCGGTAAAAATGATACCGCTTCCCACTACGAAAACAAAAACAGCTATCAGTTTTGCTTTCAAAACCTTGCGGAGGATGATCATTTCCGGCAAAGAGAGGGCAATCACACTCATCATAAAGGCCAGCACTGTGCCGAGAGCCGCCCCTTTGCCGAGCAGGGCCTCAACCACCGGGACAATACCGGCGGCATTGGAGTACATGGGAATCCCGACCATGACTGCCACAGGTACCGACCACCAGGCCTCCTTGCCCATTACCTCGGCCATGAAATCCTCGGGTACATAACCATGAATTGCCGCTCCGACAGCGATCCCGACGACCACATAGGGCCAGACCTTGCCGACGATATCACGAACAGCCTGCCTGCCATGCTCCAGTCGATCATACCAGGAGAGTTTTTCCTCAAAGACAACGGCCTCGGCGATTCGCAATTCCTGCACCCAATCCTCAATCCAGTTTTCGAGCTGCAACCGCCCGATTATCCAACCGGCGACTATGGCAATGAGTAAGCCTGAGACAAGATAGATGGCAGCCACCTTCCAGCCGAGCAGGCCGTAGAGCAGCACCAGGGCAATCTCGTTGACCATCGGTGCGGCTATGAGAAAAGAGAAGGTCACGCCCAGCGGCACGCCGGCCTGGACAAAGCCAAGAAAAAGCGGGACCGCCGAACAGGAACAAAACGGGGTGACGATGCCCAGGGTTGCCGCCATCACGTTGCCTCTTGTTTCACCTTTGCCTGTCAGGTATTTACGGGTGCGGGCCTGGCTGAAAAACGAGCGGATCATACCGACGACAAAGACGATCAGGGTCAGCAGCATCATGACCTTGGGTGTATCGTAGACAAAGAACTGCACAGCATCGCCGAGTTGACTTCCCTTGTCAATTCCGAGCACGGAATAGGTGAGAAAGGAGGAAAACGGCTCCAGTTGTTTATAGACGACAAACCAGCTGGCTAAGCTGATCAGGCCAATACTGCTGATCTTGGTTATTTGCCAAATTTTCGAATCATTGTTCCAGTTCACTCGCTCTCACCTTGGTTGATATGGCAAAATAACCATATATGAAATCAAAAAAAATTACTTCATCAACTCAATATGGGTCTGAGCCGTGGCCTGCAGAACGGCCTCGATACAGGGCATAAAATTCAGGATGCAGGGGACCTTCAACCGGTAATAGACCTGTTTGCCACGCTTTTCATCGATCACCACCCCGGCCTGCTTGAGGACGGTGAGGTGTTTGGAGATGGTCGAAAAATCGGCATCGATGTTCTCCGCCAGTTCGCAGACGCATTTCTCACCGTTGGCAAGCTGCTCGGCCATCCATAAACGGGTAGGGTGGCCCAGGGCCTTCAATATGTTGGCCTTTGCTTCGATCAGAGCTTTTTCTTTCTCAGTCATTTCTGTCTCCTTCGTTTTACCTATGGTAATTTGACCAAATGTAATTGTCAAGAAAGAATATCAAGGCAGTGGATAAGGGCGATCCTGCCGTGCATCACCACGTGGGGAAACTGCGAGATTTTTTCCAGCTGAACCAAGGGGGATGAAGCAGGGCGCCGGAACGCTTACAGCAACCTGTCAGCGTATCCGACGTGAAAAGACGTGAAAGAACCGAATAGGGCTCTCCCGGCAGTTTGCTGGTATTTCTTGCCGTCTGCTTTCAGTTCTCAATCAGTTCGACGCGCCGGCTCTTCGCCTTGCCATCTTCCGATATGTTGGATGCAACCGGGCACAGGCAAATGCAACGCCCACGGGAGAGAGGCGGGGCTTGTCAATGGCCTGTTGTCTAACCAGGGCATTGTCCACGGCGCCAGCGCGTTGCTGCGACAGACCCATGTGGAGGAAAACGGCTCTACAGTCCCATGCGACGGAACCAGAGGTCAAAATCTCGTCTCCTTGTTTTCATTTCAGGCATTGTATCCTCATCAATTCTGTTTGAGAGCCATTGTCGCGTCACCGATGGCCACGACCGCCGCCACCGCCTCCTCTCCTGTCATCACCGCCTCTTTGGCGTTCACCACGATTAAAACTGCGGTTATTGCTGCTAACATTCCTCATTTCATAACGGCTGGACTGTCCTCGTCCCGAATGCGATCGCACCTCGGAGCCGCGCCTGTTGGATTCGAAAACGGGCGCCGGCCCCCGCTGCCTCACGGATTGTTGTACGGACTGACGTCTGAAATTGCCTGAAGAACGTTGTACGGAGGGACGCCCGATGTTATCGAAAGAACGTTGTGAGGATGGACGTCTGAAGTCGTCTGAAGAACGACTCCGTCCGGAGTTTCGATCAGGCCTGAATTGAGGAAGAGAATTCGTCACGGAAGGACTGAACGACGCCCGCCGTTGCGATACAGGCGAAACAACCGCAGGTACTGTCCGAGCCCGTCGCGTTTGGCGAACGGCTGCATTCCCATCAAAGTCGCGGAATGGGCGCTGCAGCGCTGGTGCGGCGAACTGGCCTTTTCCCCTGCTCCTCGATCCGGAGACGTGATGGGGAACACTGCGGCGATGGCCGGAGTCGTGCGCCCATATCCCGTGTTTGCTAGAGGGACGGCCGCGGTTCAGGTGTTTATAACGGCGATCGTCGGTGAAGATGCGACGATGCCGAAAGTCACAGCGGTGAATGAAGAATGTATTATTGACGATACGGATGCCGCTCCCGTATTCGATAAACGACACCCTGTGGCGATAATTCGGTGTAACAGAATACAGCGGGTAGTCGGGATAAGGCCACGTGCCATAGACAGCCGTAGGGTAATAGCTCGGGACGTAGATAACATCCGGGTTGACCGGCTCGATTGTCACAATATTGTCCGCTGCTATAACATTCTGCCTGGAAGTCGATTGCAGTGTACCGGCTGCGAGCGCCAGCTGGCGCAGGCGTTGAACTCCATCCATGACTTCGGCTTGCTGTCCTATGAAAGCGTCGCCGAGTTGTTCAACCCACTGGAGATTGGCATCCATCATCCGCACAATGTCAGGGAAAATGACCAACGCTTTGACACTGGGGTTCCACGGCAGGTCAAGCAGCACCGCCTCGAGCTGATCTCCCTGAAGAGCTACATTGTCGGGACTCTGGAGCCATCTGGCAGCTTCCATCACTTCGAGGGGGTAGGTCGCCGCCATAAGAATCTGCGCCACAAGCGTGTCTGGATACAGGGCGATGGGTGCAAGCATCTGATCCAGCTGCTCGTGCGTGAACGTTGCCTGGGGAGCCTCCGGGGAGGCCATGGAGTCAATCGGATAATCATCTGCTCTGATGCCGGATGACAACATCATCACCAAGGATACGATCATGAGCATTGCTTGAAGTGAGGGTTTATTCAATTTCTACCTCCTCCAGTCTATCTGGTTTGTTGATTTCAGAATGCAACGTGATCCTCATTATAATATAACCGGCAACCGCCAAAAAGGTATTCGAGAGGCCATGGAATATAGAACCAGATGTCATTTAGCAAAAACGACGAAGGACAAGGGAGGACAGACTACAGTTGCAAGAATAGAACAGTAATTCAGCAACATAGGTACCAGGAAAAAACCTATGCCGAGATCACGCCCCTGTTTCTCGGGCGGAATCCGAACTCGTGACTATATTTTTTCCAGACTGTACAGCGAACTCGGAGAACGTTCCTCTTTCTCTGGGAAAAAAAGAATGATCGATCAGGAGGTGGGTAATGACACATGCAATCAAGATGCACAGAACCGGCGGTCCCGAAGTGTTGGTATGGGAAGAATACGAGCCGGGGACACCGGGGCCCGGCGAGGTACGGATCGTCCATGAGGCCATCGGCCTCAATTTCATCGACGTCTATCATCGCACCGGCCTCTATCCGCTGCCGTCTCTGCCTGCCGTGCCGGGGCTTGAGGGGGCGGGGAGGGTGGAGATGGTGGGGGAGGGCGTCACCGAGCTTGTCAAAGGAGATCGGGTGGCCTACGCCGGTGTCCCTCCCGGTGCCTATGCCGAGGTGCGCTGCATGCCGGCGCACCGTCTGGTCAAACTCCCCGAGGCCATTTCCAGCCGTGAGGCGGCGGCCATGATGCTGCAGGGCATGACCGCGCGTTATCTCCTCAAAGGCTGTTTTGCCGTGCGGCCCGGTACGATCATCCTCATTCACGCCGCCTCGGGCGGGGTGGGATCAATCGTCTGCCAGTGGGCCAGGCATATCGGGGCGACGACGATCGGTACGGTCGGCAGCCCGGAGAAGGCCGCCCTGGCCCGAGAAAACGGCTGCAGCCATACCGTTCTCTATCGGGACGAGGATTTTGTCGCAGCGGTAAAGGAGATCACCAAGGGGCGAGGGGTGGATGTGGTCTACGATTCGGTCGGGCAGACGACCTTTATGAAATCCCTGGCTTGCCTGCGGCCGATGGGGACGATGGTCTCCTTCGGTCAGTCGTCCGGATCGGTGGCGGCCTTCGATCCCGGTCTGCTGGCAGCCAATGGCTCCCTTTTTCTCACCCGGCCCAGCCTGATGCACTATACGGCCAAACGGGAGGACCTGCTCGTCCATGCCCAAGACCTCTTTGCGGCGATGACCTCCGGCGCGGTCAAGGCCAATATCCGCCAGGAGTATGCCTTAAAAGATGCCGCCCAGGCCCATCGCGATCTTGAGGAGCGGAAGACTACGGGCAGCACGATCCTGCTACCCTGATCTCGCTTCCTTGTCGGCGGTATCGTTCCTAGCCTGATGACTTCTTGCGAAGAAGCACCGCCTATTGTAGATTTGAAGAATCTATAACAAAAAGAAGGGTCAAAGACGTCATGCAAAATGACTAAACCATTGACATATCGAGCACGGGAAAAGAATCGTAACGAAATGGTTAGAGATAGAATGGTTAATTCGTAACGGTTCCTCAAGTATATTTCTCCAGAGAGAATCTTGTTGGCCCAGAATCATAGAAAAAACTGAAAACCACTCTGCAGCATTCTGTATATCATTACGAGCGCCATGATATACAGAAACTGTGGAGCAACTTGTTGGGTAACAAATAAATTTATGAGAAATTCTATAAAAATAGGCGAACTTGAATTTAAGTACAAGAAAGACGCACTGGAATACTATAAAAAAATACTAAATTCATATGGTTTCGGCGATTCGTTAAATGATAATGATTATAACGACTTGATTGATTTATTATGTTTTGAGGAAAATGATGAGGAATATATTGAAGAAGAAAAAGTAACTGATGATGAAAGTTCACCAGATATTACTGATATTAGAGTTGCAAAAGTTCAATATGGGGCGAAATGTTTTGAAATTGTTTGGAGTGATCAAGAAACCGAATATATTTCGTATAGGCTATTAATAACTAAGCCGAAACATAACCCAGCCAGTTATTTCAACATTGCATGTAGAAATGCTATTCAGGAAGATTTACGGTTAACAAAACAGCAATATTTTGATTTGCACTCAGAGAAAGGATTCGTAAAATGCCAGGAGACTTCCAAACTTTCCAAGTGGGAGAATTTGGTAATCGACCATCGGCAACCTAATACATTCTCTGTTATTGTTGATCGATTTATAGAGTTGAATGATATTGATATTAATAAGGTAGATTATGTAACTAGCAGTGGCAATTTACTCCTATTCAAAGATGAACATTTAATTGAAAAGTTTAAAAATTATCACAAAAAGAAAGCAACCCTGAGAATTGTCAGGAAAGAGTGCAACTCTGGAAGAGCTTATCAAGCCAGAATTGCACCACAGAAAAAAGATCTAAATATCCCCAATAAGTCGTGAAGGAAAAAGGAACCTGCATATCAACCAAGTTATTGCAAATTAAATAAATTCTCCCAACCACCGGCTCCACTCGGACCCCGCAAACAGCGCGGATCCGGTGAGCCGGAACGTTATGCGTATGGATATTTCTATGCTCGAACTGATTCAACAAAACCCACTAACTAGTTTCGTGGTCTTCCTGATTCCAGTTATTGGGGGGATATGGAAGGTGCTTGATTTGCTTTTCGTAAAGCCACGCGACTTCAGAATTGCCGTACTCGAAAAAAATGTTGAGGAAATGCGAAAAGAATTCCAACGTTCCTCACGGACAGAGGCTACGTTGTTAGCAAATAACTCGTCACCTCCTGCTCTACCTGCTAACGAATCAGTTGAGTCTCAAAAAAAACTATTCTCCGTCGAGACCGAAGACACAAATCTCCTTAACAATCTCAGTGCCTTTTACGAAGCATGGAAGAACACCTCCATGACCGAGCTACAGCGTGACCACTTTGAAAAAACCTACGTCGGTCAAAAAGTCATATGGCGCGCTCGATTGGGCAGCGTAAGCGAAGAGAAGCACGGCTTGGTCTGGGTTGGCCTCAGCTCGACAAACGAACGAGACTACGGTGTTAATGTCATCGCAATATTCGATTTAAAGTATAAGGAAGCATTGCTGCTACTGAATAAAGACGAAATTGTTACCGTGTCCGGCTCCATCGACTCGTTCTACTTGTCTCCGATACTGAAGGATTGTTCAGTTGTTCGCGACGCATAACCCATCATTCAACACGGACTGGCGCGATAAAGCCACTTATCTTATGTATGCGAACAGCGAGAAAGCCATCGAGTCTTGCAACCCTAACTGAGGACACATTCCTCCGGTATATCTCAGAATTAGGTATCGATGCCCCTGACCTCGCGCGCGTCGTCTCAACATTCGGTAATCCTCCGTTTTGGACCCATCCCTCTGGTTTTCCTGGTGTTGTTATCGCCATCCTTGCCCAACAGGTCTCTTTGGAATCTGCCCAGGCGGCGTTTGCCAAGTTGGAGAATGCAATCGGCCCAATCAGTCCCGAAGGTTTCCTGTCCCTGGGTGCTGACGCATTGAGGACAATAGGCTTTAGTCGCCAGAAGGCTTCGTATGTCCAAGGGGTGGCTCAAGGGATCATGGCTGGCGAGATAGATTTACAGGGCCTGGAGTCAATGGACGATGACGAGGCTCGCAAGAAACTGATAGAAGTAAGGGGAATTGGGAAGTGGACCGCGGATACATATCTGCTGTTTGCACTACGCAGACCGGATGCCTGGCCCTCCGGTGATCTTGCCTTGGCAAAGGCCATCCAAGAGATAAAGGGATTGGCGACGCCCCCCAGCTCGGAAGAGGTGGACGCCATCGCAGACCATTGGAGGCCTTGGCGGGCAGTAGCGGCAAGGATCCTTTGGCATCACTATCTCAGCAAACGAGGTCGAATCGCATTGGCCTGACGGGTCAATAAGCCTAACGTGAAAGGGCAAAGCGGTCAGGTCTGTCATTGGCTTTTCCCGTGATCTACTGAACATATAGTCAGGCCATGCCTGTTTATAACAATAAAATACACCGTATGAACCGGTGCTTTTTACCTAAGACGACTTCAAATGCAACTCCGTCGCATCCATCACGTCGCGGTCATTTGCTCGGACTACCAAAGATCCCGGCATTTCTACGTCGAGACACTTGGTCTTAGCGTACTTGCCGAGAACTACCGTCCCGAACGTCAGTCGTATAAACTGGACCTGGCACTTCCCGACGGATCGCAGCTTGAGCTTTTTTCGTTCCCCACTCCGCCCAAGAGGGCTACTCGGACAGAGGCTTGCGGGTTGAGGCATCTCGCATTTGAGGTCGATGACGTCAACGCTTGGAAAACAAAGCTGGAGTCGACCGGCATCCCGGTAGAGGCAATCCGTTTAGATGAGTACACGCATCGACGCTTTGTCTTCTTCGCAGACCCGGACGGTCTCCCGCTCGAACTCTACGAGACAGGTGCGCAAGAATGACGGCTGACATTTCATTCCAAGCCGATGCCGAGTAGTGGCGGTTTCTACGCCAAACGCACAGGCGGCGCATCTTAGCTTCCCACTGGGCTTTTGATTGCCTGGTAATCAATGGCAAGCCAATCGCTGTAAAAAGGCATGGCTTTAATTAGTTCCCATCCGGAAACGGCTCTTTTGCCCTAACTCTTCGTTGCTCTCAGAATTTAATCCTCGGAATATTAGGCATATGCCTGCGGTTAAATTCATCGAGCGCCTCGATTTAGAACAAAATATCTCGTTTCCGGATGGAAACTAATTATTATATTGAGGGCAACCTGCGAAAACAAATGCTTGGTATCCATCTATGAAAAATTCTGGGGAAAAAATAGAAAACCGTTCCAGTGAGACAAAACCTCCACTGATCCCGCACGTCTCGGGAACCTATACTGAGGCCTTAAAAGATGCGATATTTTACAATTCGCCCCAGGCCCTCATAATTGTCAACTCTACAAGCCTTATTTCCACTGTTAACCCCTCATTTTCAAATATTTTCGGTTATTCAATTGAGGAAGCCGCGGGTCTGACAATTGCTGCGATAACTACGGTGGAAGGCTGTACTCAAGTTGAACAGAAAATTGTCGCGCATTCGAAGGGACAAGTCAGTTCACAATGGCCGGAGATTGTCTGCCGCCGTAAGGACGGCTCCCATTTTTGGGGCATCTTCAACGTCATGTCAGTACAGGATTCCCCAAGCGATTGCCAGGTTGTGCTCGCCATAACCGACATTACAGAGAAAAAAGAGATCCAAAACGCCTTGAAAGAGCGTGATGCGCTTATTAGTGCACTTTATGATAAGGCGGCACAGGCCATTACCTCCACAGATGACCTGGGTCGGTTTATCGAGGTCAATCCAGCCTTTGAAGCCATGTTCGGCTATTCCCGCGCGGAAGCCCTTAAATTAAGATTCCCGGATATAACGACAGCCGATTATATTGCTGTGTCAGAGGAAAAGGCCGCCGCTCTTTTTCGCGGGGAGATTGACGGATACAGAATAGAAAAACTTTATCGCCGCAAAAACGGAAGTGTTTTCTGGGGAGATCTTTCGATTACGGCTATCCAGAAACCAGATGGAACGATTCAGTCGGTTGGTGTTATTGTCGACATTTCTGAGCGGAAAAAAACCGAAGCTGCCTTGCAGAAACACCGTGATGAGCTGGAATTACTTGTCGGCGAGCGGACCGCTGAGCTGGGGGAGACCAATGCAAGGCTGAAGGTCGAGATCGCTCATAGCGATCTCGTTCAGCGCGCTTTGAAGGAAAGTGAAGAGCGACTGAGGGCCATTTTTGAAACCGCCACCGACTATTTGTTCATCAAGGATAAAGATCGCTGTTATCGGCTTGTCAACCCTTGCATGGCCAACCTTTTTGAAATGCCTGCTTCCCAGATCATCGGCTTGACCGACACCAAACTCTTCGGGCACGAGGCTGGTCGCCATTTACGACAGGTTGACGACCGTGTACTGGCTGGTGAAACCATAGAAGAAGTACACCGCCGACTCGTGAAGGGCTCGCTGGTGACATTTCTTGATACACGGTCCCCTATGCGAGATCAGTCGGGAAACATCATAGGAATATGCGGCATCTCCAGGGATATTACGGAACGAGGAGACAAGCAAAGTCCGATCGACGCCTCAGGATATGACTATCCGTCCAAAGCCTTTCACAACACCCTTCTTCAGGCCAAAACGGTCGCTCGAACTGAAGCGATTGTGCTGCTCACCGGAGAAAGCGGGGTCGGGAAAGATCATATCGCGCGCTACATCCACGCCCAATCCAGTCGCGCCAGCGGAACTTTTTATTGCATCAATTGCGGGGCGATTCCCTCCGAATTGATGGAGTCAGAGCTGTTCGGCCATGAACGGGGAGCCTTTACCGGCGCCACCCGAACAAAGAGGGGGATATTCGAACTTACCGAGGGCGGTACGGTTTTACTGAACGAAATTGGCGAACTGCCAATGTTGCTCCAGGTAAAATTGCTGACTTTTCTCGATACATTAACTTTCAACCGAGTGGGCGGAGAGAAGAAAATACAAATCAATGCCAGGATATTGGCCGCCACCAATCGAAATCTGGAAGAAGAGGTAGCCGCCGGCCGATTTCGCAAGGATCTGTTTTACCGTTTGAATATCGTACCAATCACGGTTCCGCCATTACGTGATCGTCTCAAAGACATACCTGTGATAGCACGAGAACTTATTGCTCACTTTACAAGTGAGCTTCAACTCCCCTACGAGCCGAAGATCCTGGCTGCAACCATGGATACATTGAAACGGTATTCCTGGCCCGGCAATGTCAGGGAACTGAAGAATGCAATCGAACGGGCAATCATCCTGTCCGCAGGTCACGATTTGAACTTCGATTTTCTAGCCCAGGAAAAAACCAGTGCCTATGTCGATGCACTAACCATACAGTTTCCACCGGCTTCCTCCCTCCCTGAGGTTATCGCAGAATTGAAGCACGATTTCGTTCGCCATGCCCTTCAAAAGACCGGTGGTGTTAAAACTGAAGCTGCTCGGTTACTCGGTATTTCGAGGTTTGCACTGCTGCGTTTGATGAAGGACAATGCTCTTGATGTTACAAAATCGCACTCCAGCTCACCACGGTGAGCGATATCGCACAATTCGAGCCAAATACCGCAAAATACTGACGCCCCATAAGTGATTCCACCGCCGTAATCGTGCTCTTTCGCACGCTTGCTTTTGCCTTTGAGCCAAATTCCCCAAACCCTCTATCAAACAAATATATACGATAACTGTCTGTATATTCATAATATATTAAATATACAAAGAATACCGCCAGCCAGGCATCGTTCTTGCAACAATGTTATTGATGCGAGTTTTTACCCAGGTGGGGAATTTGAGCGGGCTGCAAGCGCACGGTCTTCCCCCTGTCTGAGAATATAAAAAGAGGTAGATGCGTTGCAGCACGGCATAGGGCACTCCTTCATAAGATGTTCTTATGACAGGTGGTAACTTTTGAGAAAGAGGAGAAAAAATGAGTGTAGCAAAAATTGGAAAACCGACTTCGATGGGGATTTCAACCGAAGTCCAACCCTACCGATGGATGATTCTGGCACTTACTGCCATCACCTTTTTACTTACCTTTGTCGTACGGTTTACCTGGCCACCACTCATTCCGCTGGTCGCGCCGATCCTGGGAATCAAAATGAGCCAGGCCGGCGCCTATATGAGTGCATTTTACATCGGCTATGTCATCACTCAAATTCCCGCAGGTATTCTCGCGGACCGTTTTGGTGTCAGGTTTATTTTAGCAGGAAGTTTATTGCTTGAAGGTTTATCCACCTTCGCTATGGGATACATCGGCTCCTATGAGGCCGGTTTTGCCTTGCGAGTCGTTTCCGGTCTTGGCGCCGGTGCCGTCTATGCCGCCTGCACCCGGGCACTTATGGAGTGGATTCCTCCCAAAGAGCGTGGTACGGCTTTCGGAGTATTTCTTGCGGCACCTTCAGCCGGTATTCTGATTTCCGGCATTGCCGTACCATTATTGACAGAATCCTTCGGATGGCAAGGTGCATTTCAGGGTGTGGGTTTGTTAACAGCAGCCGTTGGTATCCTGATGGTTTTTTTGATTCGTAGTACTGAAAGGTCCAACAGCAATGAAAGTATGTTCGGCGGGTTTCCAGTGGTTTTTGGAAACAAGGATTTATTGCTGACCGCACTGGCTGGATTTTGCCTCATGTGGCTTGAACTTGGTACAGCCACATGGACCTTTGCCCATGTCAAGCAGCTCGGCTTTAGCCGGGGAGCCGCGGGGAGCATCCTGGTCTTTTATGGTCTTGGCGGGATGATATCACCTTTTATCTCCGGCGTGTTATCCGACAAGATCGGCAACCGTAAAAACATCCTGATGGTATCCCTGGCCCTGGCAGCACCCATATGCGTACTTTTTGGGAGCCAGCAGACCATAACCGCTCTGAGCGTTGTCGGTTTCTTGTTCGGTTTCTGTTCGTACCTCGCAAATCCTCACCTGACAGTAATGATATCTGAGTTTGCCGGAAAGAAATGGGCTGCAACAGCTAACGGTACTTCCAACTTCATTTTCCAGATGGCCTCAATCATCGGACCGCTGGTCATGGGTTGGTCGATCGACGTAACCGGATCATTTGCTTCGGTATGGTGGATTATGGCAGCGGGCCCGGCGCTGGCCGTTCTTCTGCTGATTCCGGTAAATGCTGACAATAAAACTGAATAATCAGAGAGATACACATCTATATGCAAACCAGATTCAAAGGAGAAATAACAAATGAGTGAAGATACGAATCCAAAATCCTTATACGAAGCCAGGCTCGGACGATATCAGGCGGCCATTGCACTGCAACCGACAGACCGTATTCCAATCGCCACCGGTAGTAATTATTTTGCCGAGGTCTATTCCGGATGTAACCAGCAGCAGATCATTTATGATCCCCAAAAATGGCTTGAAGCCGAAGAAAATTACATCCGCGCTTTTCCAGAGACAGATGTATTGCGAAACAATCGCGTGTATGCACCGCTTTATGACGCCATTAACTGCAAGACCTACAAGCTGCCTGGACGCGACCTTGCACCCAATACTCAGTTTCAGTTTGTTGAAAAAGAATACATGCAGGCTTCAGAATACGATCTCCTTACTGAAAACCCGAAAGAGTTCATGCTGACATGTTTTCTTCCGCGTGTCCTTGGCGAGTATAGCACGCAAGGCACTCCCCGGTCCCATATGGCCTTCCTCAAGGCGGGTATGGCCCAGGCCATGGCCGGGCAGGTGATGAAAAATCGGAGCATCCATCTGCAAGAAAAATTCGGCATGCCCCAACCGACTGCAGGGGCATTCCTGGCGCCTTTTGACGTGATTGCCGATGCCATGCGTGGCCTCAACGGCATCATGATGGACATGTTCCGCCGCCCTGAGAAGATCAAGGCAGCCTGTGATGTGATCGTCCACGAAATTTCCCATTTTGCTCTTTCAACCGCTGACCCTTTCAAGCGCTATCCAATTTTTGTGCCCACACACAAACCCATGTTTCTTTCACCGGAGCAGTTTGATGAGTTTTACTGGCCTTCCTTCAAACGGACTATCGAAATTCTTATTGAGGCCGGGCACACGGTTCGTGCCTATCTGGAGGGCGACTGGTCGAGCCATTTGCATCGGTTGCGAGAATTACCGAAGGGCAAGGTTCTGTGTGATATAGACAGTCCTGGCAACATATTTCAGGCAAAAGAAATTTTAGGCGGATATCAATGCATTGCCGGTGGTGTCGGTGATTCGCAACTTATCCTGGGAACTCCTGGAGAGATGCGGGCACATGTGAAGATGCTTTGTGAAACAGTTGGCAAGGACGGCGGATTCATGATCTCCGGCGGGTGCAATTTCCCCTACACCACAAAACCTGAAAACATGCGTGCCATGATCGATGCCGTTCTGGAATTCGGCGTCTACGACTCCACTTTTTCTTCCAAACCAAGAGCGCTCGATACAGAAAAAAGAGCGATAGCGGGCCTCAACCCGCAACAGATGGTGACCCCCTGGGAAGTAAAAAAGGAAGAGCTTGGCGGTGTTACGGGAGATGAGGCCCTTATCCAGCAACCATGGGAGCAATTTGAAACCATGGCTTACAACTGGATGTGGCAGTGGGTGATGTGACTTGCCGGCTTTATTCTGAATAACTATAAAAGTTCACTCAATTAATAGAGGAGAAATTACCCATGAAGGAATTATCTGAATTGCTCAGAGATCTAGAGGAAGATAAATTCAATGAGCTGCTGGACAAACAGATTGAAGCAAATGTTCCGGTGATGGAAATCATCGAAGACTGCAATCAAGGCATGGTGGCCGTTGGAGAATTGTTCTCCCTCAAAAAGTATTATATCAGCCAATTGATGTTTTCGGCCGAGATCCTGAGGGGTGCCATGAAAAAACTCGAACCGCTATTGGTTGGTAAGGAAACTGAAGGGTCGAAAAACAAGGTTATTATCGGCACCGTCAAAGGGGACATACACGATATCGGTAAGAATATCGTGGCAACCCTGCTCAGGGGGGCTGGGTTTGAGGTAATCGACCTTGGTGTGGATGTTCCTGCGCACAGATTTGTCGATATGATTAAAGAAAGTGGTGCTAAGGCTGTAGGAATGAGTGCTCTACTGAATTTTACCTATCCGGAAATGAAAGCTGTTGTCGATGCAATAATCGATGCCGGACTCAGGGATCAGGTGAAAATTATGATCGGGGGTGCGCCGGTCAACGAACAGGTTCGGGCGTATTCCGGTGCTGATTATTTTGCAACGGATGCCGTGGCCGGAGTCGGTATCTGTAAAGAGATCTACGCATAATATAAACTGGTGAACGGCGAACCCGTTCGCCACATGCCAAGGGCAGAGACGGATATAAAAGTCACCTGGATTTGCCCGTATACCAAGGATAATTTTATGCTGATAATCGGAGAAAAAATTAATTCATCCATCAAACGCGTCAATGAGGCAATCCTCAACCGCGACAGTCAGGCTATTATTGACATCGCTAAAAAGCAAGCAGATGCCGGGGCAAATTTTCTCGAGGTCAACTGCGGTACGTTAGATACTGCCGAAGAACCGGCGGCAATGGAATGGCTTGCCCGTCTTGTTCAGGAGAGTACTCAATTGCCGCTATGTATTGACAGCCCAAATGCCAATGCTTTGGAGGCGGGGTTGAAGGTCCACAAGGGACAGGCAATGATCAATTCGATCAGTGGCGAAACCGAACGGTTTAAACAGGTGTTGCCGCTGGTAAAAAAATATGATGCAAAGGTGGTAGCCCTGTGCCTCGATGACCGAGGGATTCCCGAAGGCAGTAGCGCTGCGATCGCAGTGGGAATGAAGCTGGTCAATGATTTGGTCGCAGCCGGTATTCCCCTTGATCGAATTTACCTCGATCCGCTGGTCCGTACCCAGGCCACAAGCCCAACTGCGGTTATTGACACATTGGCCATTATGCAGGCGCTGGGGGCCACATACCAGGGGCTGCATTTTGTTTCCGGGCTCAGCAATGTTTCATATGGCTTGCCGGAACGGCGTCATCTCAATAGAGCATATGTGGCAATGAGCATTTCCGCCGGTCTGGACGCAGTTATCATGGATCCTACAGATGCAGGGATGCACGCTCAAATATATGCTGCAGAGGCACTGATGAACAAGGACCGGTTTTGCCTGGCGTATATCAAGGCCGGAAATGCCGGAAAACTGAAAGTATGAAACTGTGATGCCTTAACAGTAGGAGGTTTTTTTGCCTGAAGTAATCTTTCAGCCGGGACTCCAACAGACGGACATTCCCGCCGGAAAAACCCTAATGGATGCAGGGCAACAGTTGTCTCAGGACGGTAGCGCCACTATTGAAGCGCCTTGTGGCGGCAAAGGACAATGCGGCCAGTGCCGAATTAAGGTTATCCGGGGTAAGGTAACGCCATGCACCGATGCTGAAAAGCGTTTGCTCTCCAGCGCTGATGTGGCACAGGGGTATCGTCTGGCCTGCCAATGCATGCCTTTGGAACCGGTTGAGGTCGAGGTTTCACCGGAAACCATAGGGGTGTCAGCCAAGCTCCAAGTGGCTGGCCCGGCTATCACGATTCCAGTCGATCCTCTTGTGGTACGCCACTCTATCACTCTTCGCCAAACAAGCCTTGAAACTCCCTATTCACTGTGGCAGCAAATCGAGCAGGCCCTTGCTGCCAAGGCAAATTTACAAGGTTTTCCCCGGATTGACGCAGAGTTGATCCGTAAGCACAATGCCATTTGTAGCGATGAAGCACTTCTCGTCAACGTGGTGGGCCAAAAGGTGACCGGAGTCTACAAAGCCGAAAACGCCCCAAGGTCACTTGGCCTGGCAGTCGATTTAGGTACAACTACGGTGGCCGCCTACCTGGTCGACCTGGAAAGCGGTGAGGAAATTGAATCCGGTGGATTGCTAAATCCCCAGTCGGTGTACGGTGCCGATGTAGTCAGCCGGTTGGCCCACGCTGTTGAAAGTTCGGGCAACATTAGACGTTTGAGCCGGATGGCAAGGAATTGCGTCGGTCGTCTGGCATGTATACTGACCGAGCGGCAGGGACTGTTGTGTGAGCACATTCAATATGTGGTCATTGCAGGCAACACGGCTATGCATCACTTGTTTTTAGAGTGGCCTGTGTCACAACTCTGCCGTTCCCCCTACGTGCCTGCCCATACCGCACCAATGGAAGAAGTGGCCCGTGAACTGGGATTTGAGTTCGCATCCGGTTGCCTTGTCTATTTGGTCCCTCCCGTTGCCGGATACGTGGGTGGTGATCACACGGCCATGATTTTGGCCTCCGGAATCCAGGATACCGGAGGTACCATTTTGGGGATGGATATCGGTACCAACACTGAACTCGTCCTCTGTCGACGGGGTAAGCTATACGCCTGCTCATGTGCCTCAGGCCCGACCTTTGAAGGTGCCCAGATTAACCAAGGAGTAAAAAGCATAGACGGCGCTGTATGCAGTGTTCGGATAGATGAGTATGACGAAGTGTCTTATTCGACCATCGGGGCCGTCCCTCCGATTGGTTTATGTGGGTCGGGAGTGGTGGATGCAGTGGCCGAACTCGTTCGAAAGGGAATCGTCAATTCGCTGGGGTTGATGGACTGTAGCCATCGCAGGGTCCGGCTGAACAAACAGACCGGTGAACCTGAATTCCTGTTGGCAGAGGCCGGGCAAAGCGGCTCATGGAGGGATCTGGTGATAGGGCAGGCGGATGTCAGTGCCGTGCAGCTTGCCAAGGCTGCAATTGCTGCCGGCCTGAATATATTGCTTGCAACTGCGGGAGTTGAACTTGATGAAGTTGAAAAGGTTGTCATTGCCGGCGGATTTGGCAGCCATTTGGACGTGAGCAGCGCGATAACTCTGGGCATGTTTCCAGATCTCCCGTTAGAACGCTTTGTCCAGGTCGGCAACGCTGCGGGTACCGGCGCTCGAATGATTTTGATTTCCGAAAGTCAAAAACGAAAAGCCGAATTCTTGGCCAAAAATATCAACTACCTGGAACTTGGGGCACACCCCGACTTCAGTCGTTTCTTCTTTCAGGCAATGAAATTTTGAAGACCTGTGGCTTTACACCCATCAGATTTTGAAAAGGCGAGGAACCAAAGTGCTAAGCCGTCGTTAATAAATAACTGTTACATTGAAATACCGTAATAGACAGATGGAGTCGTTAACGGCATTTCCTACATTGGCCCCATTTACAAAAGGAAATTGTTGATTCGATGACTAAATTGCATCGCAAAGAGCGGGTGATAAGAGCTATTCATCATCAGCTGGTGGATCGCCCCCCCAAAGGAGAATTGTGTATAGATGATGAGGTGGTCGGAGCTTATTTCGACACTTCGTCTATCACCCATGGACATCGACGCAGGTTTGTCGAACTCCTCGATATGGATCTTATCTGCATTACACCTGAATATCCCGTTGCAAAACAACCGAACCATTTACCTGATCCCAACTTCACATATTGGCCGGATTTGCAGCGATGGGCCCAAGAAACAGATATCTTCCCCTTTGTACTCCTAGAAGGTGCATTCGGCTGGGGGGTCAGACGCTGGGGATTTGAAAGGTTCATTCTCCAGGTTGTTAAAAAGGATACGGATGTTGTCACGTTTACCCGACACGTAGAAGTTTTCAACGACCAGCTCGCCAGAAATGCAGCACAAAATGGCGCGGCAGGAGTGGTTTTTGCCGACGATATAGCGTATCAGAACGGTTTAATAATCTCTCCGGAGCTGCTGCGGATTTTTTTCTCCCCATCTTACAAAGCTCAAGTGCAAAGGTTCAAATCGTATGGGCTGCACACTTTTTTTCATTCCGATGGCAATCTCAATGAGATTCTCGACGATATCTTGGATTCCGGATTTGAGGGTTTGCAATGTATAGAAGAGGCAGCCGATATGGATCTGGCAGGTATAAAAGAGAAATATCGGTCCCGTCTTTGTTTATGGGGCAATCTTGATCCTATCTATCTCACCGAGTCCCTGCCTCACAGTGCCGTGGAGGATAAAGTTCGAGATATTATTCATTCTGGGGCTGAGGGAGGCGGTTTTATCTTCGGAACCAGTAGTGGTCTATTTAAAGGAGTCAGAGTTGATCTGTTGCGCAGAGCTTATTTGGCAGCCGGGTAAATCGTGCTGTCTACATAATGCAACCATCGATTGCGAACGTGCATTGCTGCAAAACCATGTAGCTTGGATACATTGTAAATCAAAATGGCAACCATACAATACAAAGTGAAATCAATTATTGACTGTCAAAGGATGACCTTTGTGCAGTACGTGACCATCCTGATTTGTTTTCTCATGAATATGCTGGATGGCATGGATGTATTGGTGATTGCATATACTGCTTCGGCAATTACAAAAGAATGGGGGATCTCTCCTGAGGTGTTGGGCATTGTGTTTAGTGCTGCCGTTGCCGGTATGACATTAGGGGCCGTATTTATCGCACCACAGGCAGATAAAATTGGGCGAAAACCGCTGATATTAACTTGTGCGATTGTAATGGGGGTTAGTATTTATGCTACTTCTCAAACACAATCAGTTAATCAATTGATATTTTTTCGATTTATTAGCGGATTAGGAATTGGTGGAATGCTGGCCAGTGTTTCCACTTTAACTTCAGAATTCGCCCCCGATAAGAGCAAGGACTTTTGGGTAAGTCTGGTCATGGGTGGTTACCCGATTGGAGCTGTTCTGGCGGGGCTGATTGCTGCAGAAATCATACCCGATTATGGTTGGCGAGCCATGTTCCAATTTGCGGGCATTGCCACTGTTATAACAATCCCTTTAATCTGTATTTTCCTTGCAGAATCACTGGAATATCTAGTTAAAAAGCGCCCCCATAATGCCTTGGAAAAAGTCAATCGTATTTTAGCCCAAATGAATGTTCCTGCTTTTCAGGAATTGCCGACAATTGAAGCATCACAAAATTCAGCAGGTCTATCCAGCCTCTTTCACGGACCAAGAAAAACACAAACCATACTTTTATGGTTGGCTTTTTTTATGGCATTCGCCACACTATATTTTTTGTTGAGTTGGATTCCAAAACTGACTACAGGAGCAGGTATGCCTGAACAACTTGGCATCTACTCCGGAACCGTTTTTAACCTAGGTTCATTTGTCGGGATCCTGGTGTTAGGCTGGTTAGCCATCAAGTTAGGATTACGAAAAACCATCCTCATCTTCTTAGTAAGTGCGGCTGTACTGATGATGGTGTTTGGATATTTCTCTGGGTCAATAATGGTCTTAGTGATGTTTGGTTTGATTGGATTTATGATGCAAGGTGGATTTGTAGGATTGTATCCCCTGGCTGCCCGCATTTATCCAACTGAAATGCGAACCACTGGAATTGGCTGGGCGATTGGGGCAGGCCGATTAGGAGCCGTTTTAGGGCCTATTCTTGCAGGTTATTTGGTAGGCGCGGGATTGTCTTTGACTACTAACTTTATCATTTTTGCCATGCCATGTATCATTGCAGGTGTTGCGGCGATGTCTATTCAATCATCGGAAATGAGTTAAGTAATCAAGGCTGATGGTCTCGTAAAAAGTCAGAATGCAATATAACAGTCTAAAACAATAAGATAAATCAGAAAAGTGAACCATAAAGGGGTCGTAAAGGGGTCGGATCTGCCTTTGGCTTTTTAAGTGTTCTCACCGAATCGATTATTTCGGCAAGAAAACAGGGCCAACCTCCATAAGCCACTATAAGAACAAGGGAATATAAGAGGGCATTGTTGATTTTGTTAAGCGAAAGAGTAAAACGGGACGCAAGTCAACAAAATCAACAACGCCCCCTTAGCTTTCATTTTTTAGTGTTTATTGTTCGAACTTGAAACAGACTGGTGGAAATATGTTCCCCCGGTAGAAACTGAAAATGGCTGACCCCCTTTTTCGCCCAACTCACATCTTGCGAACCTCTGACTCACCATAAGGCCCATGAAACTCCTCTTTGATTTTTTGCCGATCCTGCTTTTTTTTGTCGCCTACAAATTTTTCGATATCTATGTCGCCACCGGGGTTGTCATTGCCGCCACTTTCGTGCAAGTCGCCATTGCCTGGTTTACGACCCGCAAGGTCGCGACCATGCAACTGGCCACCCTGGCGATCATCATCGTCTTTGGCGGTCTGACCCTCTATTTGCACGACGAACAGTTCATCAAGTGGAAGCCTACCGTCATTAACTGGCTCTTCGCGGCAGCTTTTCTGGTCAGCCATATTTTTGGCCAGAAGACTGCCATCGAGCGGATGCTGGGTACCAACCTGACCTTGCCCAAACAGGTATGGCGACGCCTGAATCTTGGTTGGGTGATCTTTTTTCTGAGTTTGGGCGGGGCCAACCTCTATGTCATGAGCCACTTTGACCGCGACACGTGGGTAAACTTCAAGCTCTTCGGCATGCTCGGCCTGACCGTGGTATTCATCGTGCTCCAATCCCTCTATCTCTCACGCTACATGGCAGAACCCAACAACAAGGGATAGTGGCACCGTGTTGTTGGGGGCATAATTCTGTGGCAGGTGAGGTGAGGGGGCAGATCTGTCCTTGGCTTTTTTAAGGGTACTCAGCGAAAACCGATTATTTCGGCAAGAAAACAGGGCAAACCTCAAATAACACCATATAAGAATAAGATAAAAGCATAAGATCGATATGACACCAGGTATCAACATCGCCAAGAAAGCCAAGATTACCTACAAGATCCATGAATACTCCCATGATCCTTCGAGTGAATCATATGGCTCCGAGGCGGCTGAGAAAATGGCTGTTGCCGAGGAAAGGGTTTTCAAGACACTGGTTGTCAGCCTCGACAACAAAGAACTGGCTGTTGCTGTGGTTCCTGTATCGTCCATGCTGAACATGAAGCTCATTGCCAAGGCTGCCGGCGCAAAAAAAGCAAGCATGGCGGCGGCTTCCGAGGTG
>JANOIV010000266.1:0-12371 GCA_031407875.1 Desulfobulbaceae bacterium
CCTTTTGTCATCAACCTTTTCATTTTTAAACTATAGCACCTGGTGGTATAGTTAGCAATTGTAAATCCTAAATCCCATTTGTGGGCCACATGCTTTTTGGCCTGTCTAATGGCAAACCATTCTTGCGTAAAAAGTCTCACCACCGGTGAGACAAATCTATCCCGAGGCAATCAGCATTTTCAAAGACTCGTTATAAGAGCTACTCAGGCTCGCAAGGCTCACCTCGCCAAGCCTGCAGGCTGTCTCGCCCAGCCAAGGGGCGGGTTATAACCTTATAGATGGCTATATGGCTATATTAACGCCTTTCCTTTTTCCTATAGTCCTTTTGTTTTGCAACTTCTTTTGAGGACGGTTATAAAAACTTGACGTGAACTCTTGTTGTCTTATGATATAGCCAACTATACGGCTATATGGTTATAGTGTTGTAACATGGTGACTTCTCATGAAAACTATTGCTATCATCTCACAAAAAGGCGGAAGCGGTAAAACCACAATTGCCGTTCACATGGCCGTTTGTGCGATCCGCCAAAGCCTTCGCACAGCGATTATCGACATTGATCCGCAAGGCAGCGCCTATGATTGGTATTGCAGCCGCGCCGAGGAAGACGAGCTTAACGCGGTTCAGGCCAATGCCGGTCAATTGCCCGCCCTGCTCAAACAGGCCAAGGCGGGTGGCGCGGATTTTGTTATTATTGATACCGCTCCGCATTCGGACAATTCAGCCGCCACGGCCGCCCAGCTCGCCGACTTTGTCCTGATGCCATGCCGACCCGCCCGTTTCGATCTTAAGGCCATAAGCTCAACAGCGGAGATTGTCAGACTTGCCAAGACTCCTGCTGGTGTTGTTATTAACGCTGCCCCGCGTGGGAAGCTGGCCGAGGAGGCGAGGGAAGCTTTGCAGCATCAAGGTATCACCGTTCTTGAGACTGTATTGCAACAGCGCGTTGCTTACAGCCACGCCGTGATAGATGGTCGCAGTGTTCACGAATACGAGCCGGATGGAAAAGCCGCCGAGGAAATAGACGAGCTTTTTATTTGCTTAAAGAAGCTCATGAAGCTATAACCACCTATATGGTTATATGGCTATAGAAGGAGAATAAATCATGGTTAAAGCAAAACGCCAAGGACTCGGGAAGATGTTTGACGACCAACCTCAAGACAAAGTCGTTCAAACAGTAAAAGGAAAGCGCCCCGACAGGGAAGGGAAGAAGACGACCATTTTTCATTTGCCAGAGACAGCCAAGAAGCAACTGGCCATTCTGGCGATAGAGACCGAGCAAACTCAACAAGCCATTCTTGTCGAAGCCCTCAATGATCTCTTCCAAAAGCACGGTAAACCGCGCATTGCGTAGCCATATAGCCATATAGCCGCCTATATGGCTATATATAAATTTCTTCTGCTTTAGTTTTGTCTTCTTGCGGCAAATGCCAAAAAAAGCCGCGTCCTGTTTAGTTGGTTAGGTTATTGTCTTGGGGCTTTCCATTCAAGCCAATCCGAGGTGACATGATAAGCCATTGCTGGCAGGCTTACTTTATCTCTGCCTTCCCCTCATTAATCCACTGCAATAACTGACCGGTAGGGATTGCACCATTCGATAGGACAATCCCACTGCCGGTGTATTCGTATTCTTTTCCGTTCACGATCACAATAGCTCCTGGCTGCAATGCCTTTGTTTCCTGCCGTACAGCCTCTCCTTGAATGGTTCGCTGATACCGTGGGTTTTCTTTGATATGAATTTCTAAAGATACAACCTTGCGCCCTGCCTTGATTGGCTTCCATGTGAACGAGATATCTGTATGTTCCTTGAATGCCTTCTGTGATTTCTCAAGGATGTGAACCCGGAAACTACCAAAGGCTGAATAGGTGGGACTCTTTGGGTCAATATCGAGACTCCACTTGATATCATCCAAAGGGATTGTCACAGGTTGCTTTTTCCACTGATGAGACTTCAGTATTTCATAGAACCTGATTGAGTGACTGCTCGAAAGGGCAATGGCACATTCCAGACTGAAGAGGGTAAACTTACCATCACCAAGAAGATCGAGAAGCATTGATTTCATACTCTCGTCAATCCTGAAATACACGCCTTTCCCTGGTACTGTTTTCCAGCCAGAAAGAAAACCAAAGTTATCCTCACCGTCTTCAGCCTTAACCTTGATCGTCTTGTTTTTTAGTTTTTCGCAACACTCATCAATCTTCTTTTCACTGTCGAGCCAGCCATTACTGATCCGCTTCAGCTCTTCCCAAGATACGAAATATGGGGAGAATTCTCTTTCATCCATCCGGATCTTACTGACTATCTGGAGAAGAACTTTCTGTTCATGTAAGCCGAAACGATATTGCCCATCAACGAAAACATTACTTTTCCGTACCTGTACCTGATTTTCTGGCTCCTTCCTTTTTGCCATTTTCAGCCCTCTATAGATTGTTATTCTTGATAGTATATCTTCAAGAGGGATACTCCCCGAGAGGAAATATGTAAACATTTTTATGTATACTCTTTTCTGCAATACACAGTTCACCGAAGATTTTACACAGTTCACCGAAGATTTTACACAATAGATTTTGCAGACCACTATGGATAAAGGGTTTGCCGCCCCTCTAAGCTTTTAAGTCTTTAAGCTATTAAAAAAAGGGGAATCCACCACTCTCATCCTAAAATCCGCCACGTGAGATGGTTTCTTTTTCTCTTTAAGAGAATAGACCGAAGATTTTACACAATAGATTGCTTAAATCTTATGAATAAAGGGTTTGCGGCCTTTATTTCTACCGCACCTTTTTCTCTTCAAAAACAAATCTAGCGGAATGTAGCCTCTCCGGAAAAACAACGAAAGCATACTGAGGCCAGACGCGTTTTTTAACACCGTCCGCAACCTTCCCTATGGGTTCAGTCCCAAAAATCAAATACAGGGCATTCTAGGCCCATCCACGGCCATTTTTTCGTCTTGTCCGAACCCCGCAAAACAGATACCGCATACGCGGTAGAATCTCGGATGCATCGAGAACGCCTTTTTTCTCTGAGAAAAAGAAAAATAGAGCAGGTGCTCAATAATTGCACTCGTGACAGGATCACGAGATGGGCAGTCAAAGGCCTGTGTTTCAGTATGACATTGGTTGTCATACTGAAACGGGACCAGGTGCCAATTTTTCAGCAACCAGGCGTTTGAGGTCGTCGAGCTTTTGCGGATCGGCGGTGAAGATCCCGGCCATGGCCTCCGTCTCTTCGATGGTGGAGAAACCAAAGTGTTTCTCGATAAGAGCCCCCATCTGAATGAGGCGACGGGTCCGATCTTTGCGCTCCTGCTGTTTGTCTCGATTCAAAACCGCCTGTTTTCTGGCTTTGAGTTTTTCAATCTGCTCATCAATCTTTCTCAGCTTGTCTTCACTCATCTTGTCGCTCCTTGTGTTTTTATTTGGAGTTAATAAGGATGTTTTAGCACAAGTGGTTGCAGTCGGCCATCAGAATGTGGTACTCATCGAGAAAGGCTTGTTTTGAGGCCCCCTGCCGTATGAAGGGCGCACTTATGCAAACTCTACGAGTTTGCGTGCGGCAAGGGTTCCACCCCTGCACCCCACTTCGAGCCTTGCTCTCAGTTCCGCCTTTGGCGGCGTAAAAAGCAAAAGCGGTACACCATTTAACTCCAAAAAGAAAAAGGCTCGCCATGGCAATCTATCACCTCTGTATCAAGACAATCAGCCGCAGCGCTGGCCGGTCGGCCACGGCGGCGATTGCTTACCGCGCAGGTGAGAAGGTCACGGACGAACGTACCGGCCTTGTCCATGACTACACCCGCCGGAACGGCATCGAGCACACCGAGCTGTTTCTGCCGGAAAACTCGCCGACCTGGGCCGAAGATAGGGCCACACTTTGGAATGCGGCAGAAATGGCCGAGAAACGGAAGAACTCAACTGTGGCTCGTGAGTTTGAGGTTGCCCTTCCGGCTGAGCTATCAAGGGGCCACCGGCTGGAACTCGTGCAGGAGTTTGCCGGGGAGCTGGTGAAGCGTCACGGTATGGCTGTTGATGTTGCCATACATGAACCGGGCAAAGAAGGAGATAAGAGGAACCACCACGCGCATATCCTGTGCAGCACCCGCCGATTGACCCCGGAAGGCTTCACAGAGAAAACCCGTGAACTGGACGACCGAAAAACGGGCGAGGTCGACTACTGGCGGGCACGGTGGGCAGAAATAGCAAACAATCACCTTGAACGCGCCGGCATCGAGTCCCGGGTTGATCACCGGAGTCTTTCTGCCCAGGGGACGGAACGTGTCCCTCAGATCCATTTAGGCCCTAATGTGGTGCAGATGGAACGGCGACACATCCGGACTGATCGAGGCAGCCGTAACCGAGGGGTCAACGAGCTGAACCGTCAATTCAGGGTTGCTTCTGCCGAGATCATCAACCTGGTCGAGGTGCGTAAGGAGTTGGCTGCACGGCTGGCCCTGCCGGATGATTTGCCGTCTTTGGAGGTACTTTGGAAAGCAGAGAAAGACAAGTATTTGCCTGCTATCCAAGCCAAGGCTGGCAGGATAGTACAAAAGCTCGATACGTTAATGAGGGTTCAATCGCAGCGGAGTGATCAGCATAGAAGGCAGAGACCCGTCGAGCCATCCGGTCTGTTTGCCCGGTTTAAGCAAAAGACGTTTTGGAAAGAGTACAATCTCTGGCATGAGGCGGACTCGCGGATTTGTCTACGATCAGTTGTTCTCAGGAAGCGGCGAGACCAGGCGGAAGAATATAAGTGGGGCTCTTCCTCAGCATGGGAGAGGCCCTCGAAAGCGGAACAGCTTGCAGAGAAACGGATCAGAGAGAAGAATCCTAAATTGGCTGGGAAAATTGATCTGGCTCGGGCCAAAAAGAGTGAAAATGACAAACAGCTACTCAGGGAAAAAAGGCAGCAAGAGCGCGGCCAGGACCGCGGAATGGGACGGTAAAGTGTGTATCCTCACCAACCCCCTTCTTTGCAGTGGGAAAAGAAAGGTATTGCCCTCTTCCCTAAGATGCAATACGTTATACGTATAACATGGAGGTGTTGCTATGCATAGACGAATGACCATCACCCTTGATGAAGCGGTGTACGAAGGACTTTACCGGCGGATCGGCAAACGGCGGATGAGCCAGTTTATAGAAGATCTGTTGAGGCCGCACGTTCTTGACACCGCCCTGGATGACGGATACCAAGCAATGGCTGCCGACAAGGAACGAGAGGCCGAGGCGGAAGAATGGTGTAATGCTCTTGCCGGAGATATGGCCAATGAAACGCGGTGAAGTCTGGTGGGTCGAGTTTGATCCGGCTGTCGGGAGCGAGATCCGCAAGACTCGCCCGGCTGTCATTGTCAGCAATGATGCAGCAAACCGGAACCTGGCAAGGGTGGTTGTTGTGCCGTTGACAAGCAACACAAGCCGCCAATATCCCGGAGAGGCTTTGGTGGTACTTGCCGGAAAGCAGAGTAAGGCTATGGCCGATCAAATCATGGCAGCGGATAAATCTCGTTTAAAGACACAGCTTGGCGAATTGACAAAGGCGGATATGCTGGCCGTAGAGGAGGCTATTCTGATCCACTTAGGAATGCCAAAATGAGCCATATTTTTTCATAGCAGTTGTACCCCAAAAGGGTTTTTCTCTCCCCTCGCCGTGTGGCCTATAAAAAAAATTTCAACGTGTTGATAACCGGTTTGGCAGGCTTTTCGCCAAATCCGCGTTTATTAAATTGTTATGTGCTGCCTTTCTGATGCCAATCCCATTTGTATTTTTCAATCGCTCCACATAACTTACCAAAACGCTCAACTAATTCACGAAATGTAGAAACTTCTAAACTTGTTAAATAGTCATTGTCTAATGATCTCACATGACTGTTATACCAATCAATTGCAATATTATCAGCTTCATTTTCCTGATCTCTTTTTTCATCTGTAGAAAGCTTGTCCAAACTTGGAGATTTATGTTTATTTACTGCATGTGCAATTTCATGTAGCAGAGTAATAATAAAACATTTTCCAGATTCTTCCTCTTCTGAGTGACCTGGTGGAGGAAAAATCCATTCAGATAACAATATAATCTCACGCTCTCTATATTGTTTTGGTAACCGGCAACCGCCAAAGTCTCCAACTCCAACAATGACTAAATTGCGACCTTCATCTCTCATGATTTCTTCTGGTAGATATTTCAAAGCAGTGTTAATCCACCAAGATTGTGTCTGATCGCCACTGATCAATATTTCGGAATTCAAGATATCCTCTTTTTAAGTATATTTATGAAGCCCATAACGACTTGGGTGAGTTGCCGCGCCCGGTGCTTGCAGATTCTAACTCTTTGTCAATGATTTCAAAAATAAAGACGAGTTGCTTTTTGTAGAAATCAGGATTCTGCTGGATATATTAATCATCATTCCTAGTGGAATACCTGTTATTCCATGTTGAATCCCCTTCAAAAAATTTATATACTTGAAATGTGGCTTTTCCTAACGTGTCTCGAGAATCATATTTTTTTTGTTCAGTTCGCCTCCTCTCAACCTCTTCTTTCCACTTTTTATCTTCTTCTTACTTCTTTTGTTCTTTCGAAATGTTACACGAAACTGCGTTTGCCATGGCTTCAAGATATTTAAACTCACCTCTCCCACCTAACTCGTCCACTCCTTTTACATAGTAATACCTCAACGTTTTTTCCAACCTATCAATTTCATCACGTGTTTTTGCATTTATGATGGCTTTAAGCAAAGCCTGACTCTTTTCCCTTGCAAGTTCCTTTTTTGTCTTCCACTTCTCTGGAGGATCATTGATATTTAGAGGGTAGCGTGCAGCATGCTTTTGAGCAACAGTCGTTGCCTCCTCTACTGAAATTTTAAAAAACTCTCTACCACCTCGGTATCTAAATTTTTCTAAATCACTGTGTATTCGGCTTTCTACGAGCTCCAACCGATCACATGAAAAAAACGCTTCACATCTAAACGGAGCAGGAACTCCTGTAGTATTCAATTGTGCTAATCTTTGCCCAATTGTTTTTTTCGTGAAACCTATTTTCAATAATCCTGGCATTGCCGGATTAGAAACTAAATAAATGCCATGTCTATTGTTATTGCTCATTGGCCATTTCTATATTTTCTTATTCTAATGCACTAACTGTTGTTTCATTATCAATGTTAGGCCATCAGAGCTTTTTAGAATGAATTGTTTGCCAGCTTGATCTTGCCATACTACTTTTTCCCATCCTTCAAGATCTATTCTTCTCGATAATTTTTTCTCAGCGCTCCACGCTAATTTGTAGCCGACATTTTTTAGTTCTTCTTCTATGCCTGAATCTGTTGGGTAATTAAGATCAACAAATTTTTCTTCAATTCCTTCCGGTTCCCAACTGACACCGCCAATGGGGGTGCTTATGCCGCGGATTGATCGAAGAACTCTCCTGATGATATTCATGATGCCTCCTGTGCATAACAGCGAGTTGAGACGCGCGCGAGTTTTGCGCGTCGATTCTCAAACGATTGGTTAGCTACTAATGATATTCTTTTATAATTGATTGTTTCTTAAAGAATTTTTCTTCAATTCTCGTCAAGAATTCAGGGCGAGAATAAGATATGTTCCCAACAGATTTGTAAACCTCATATGGAATTTTCTTGAGTCTTTCTTCTCTAACTTCTTTATTCATCCTTATCGTATCAACGATGAACTGCCTAATTATCTCAATATCATCAGCATCAATATATGAAAAGTTTTCTTGAAGAATTTTTATGATTTCTTCATTATTTTTCACAACGTGACTGATATATTCATTACTCAATTCAATTGTTGAAAGGCTTTCATCTTTAATTGTTTTTTGCGTATTCGTATCCCTGCTCCAATTTTTTCCGTTAAAATGTTCTCTGTGAGCACTCAATATTTTATTGCTTAACTTGAATAATTCTTGGTTTTGGCTAGTTAAAAAAAACAACGGGCCATATAACTTGGAAATCTGATTAAAGACATATTCGCTGTGTCTTTTTTCTTTTTCAGAACGTGACACCCTAGCCCATTGTATTCCCGCAACTAGCAAGGCTCCGAGTATGCCACTGCCGAAATAAGCAAGAGTTGATTTTATTATTTCTTCCATTTACTTAGATAACGTTTAATATGCCGCAGCGGCTTTTTGGGGGAAAAGTGAGATTGTAAGGCTGTTCAACCCCTTGTATTAAAAAGTGGGAGCACAGAATTCTCGCTGCTTTTTTCCATCTTCTTCGTACCCACATTATCTCCATATAATAGAAATAACGTTAATTTCTATCACAGTAGACCAACCTCAAGGACTTGACAAGAGAAAATGGTTAGGGAGTTTCTCTGCGGCTTTTTGGGGCTATAGCCCTGTTATGCGGCTGCAGCATAACAGGGCTATTATATTCGTAATGATGGGTAAAAAAGGGCGAACCTAACGAAAAATCGCACTTTTCCATGCAGCTTTAGAGGAAATATCGACTGATAGGGCAAATACAGGGCCATCTTACTAATTTTACAGATAAACAGTACGGTTGGCGGTTCCTTTTTTATCTGGGTAAAACACCCTTGCCTTCCATTAGACAAAAGAGATTATTTTGTCTAATGCCCAAAAAGCCGGTATAGAGATTTCAGCTAGTTACCCACACCCAAAACAGCCAAACATTAGACAAAATGACGAGCGAGAGAAAACCGCCTTGTTGTTTCTTGCAAAAACGTACTATATATGATACACTCCCTTAGAAAGGGTTGATTATGGTCGGAAAACATCTGAACGAAATCCCCGTTGTCTTTTACTGCTCTTCGCTTGGTAGCGAACCGGTTAGGGACTGGCTGCGAAGCATGTCAGTTGAAGACAGGCGAAAGATAGGGGTTGATCTTGCCACCGTGCAAGTTGGTTGGCCGGTCGGCATGCCGTTGTGCCGTTCGCTTGGAGGGGGATTATGGGAAGTCCGAAGCTCCCTTCCGAGCCATCGTATCGTACGGTTGCTGTTTTGTGTGCATGAAGGGCAGATTTTCATTCTGCACGGGTTCGTTAAGAAAACGCAAAAAACGCCACAAGATGAGCTTGAGTTAGCGCAAAAACGAATGAGGGAGATAATAACATGAGCGAGAAAAGCAAAAAAAACAACCATTGTGGTTCAACGCTCGATGATTTCCTGAAAGAAGAGGGTATCTATGAATCCGCGAAGATTGAGGCAGTGACGCGCGTAATAACATGGCAGATTGCGGAAGAAATGCTCAAAAAAGGCATTACTAAAACGCAGATGGCAGAGCAGATGCACACGAGCCGCGCACAGGTTGACCGGATTCTTAAGGCTAAAGGAAACGTCACAATCGAGACTCTTCAACGTGCTGCCGCGTTTGTGGGGCGTGAGCTTCATCTTGAGTTGAGATAAAACCAATTCTCATGAACGACCGAAAACACCTTGTTTCTGCCGAAGTTGATAAGCTGATTGCCGCCACCAAGGGCAGCCGGAACGAAGCCCGCGACAGGTGCTTACTCTTGCTGATGTTTCGGCATGGCTTGCGCGTGTCAGAGGCTTGTGGGCTGCAATTGTCACAGGTGGACATTGAAAGCCGCGTGCTGCACGTGGAACGGTTGAAAAAGGGGCTTTCTACCACTCACCCGCTTAGGCTAAATGAATTAAGAGCCATTAAAACATGGCTTATTGAACGAAAGAGATTGAAACCGGAAGGGGAATCTTTTTTTGTAAGTGAAAGGCGGTTGCCTTTAAGTCGAAAGACGGCATGGGTTGCGATCCGCGACTATGGAGAAAAGGCAGAGCTTGCAGTGCCAACCCATCCTCACATGCTACGTCATGCTTGCGGGTTCGCTCTAGCCGATCAAGGAGCCGACACGCGGCTTATTCAAGATTATCTTGGCCACCGGAACATTCAACACACGGTTGTTTATACCGCCACCAATCCCGCGCGGTTTGAAAAATTGTGGAAGTAACCTTATTTATTGAATAATACGTGTCTTTTGATCTTAGCCTTACCATATGTCCTAAGGACATATGGTAAGGCTATACCATAGTTTGTCAAGATGCAATAAATTATTTAATGCTATTATCTCGAAATAAATATATTTTCTTGACATTTTATAGTATGGTATCTATATGTCCTTAGGACATATAGATACCATACTGGAAAAACCATGAAGATAACTGCAGCAATTTCCTCAGAAATCAATGAGTTAAAAAAGCCGGTCATAACAGGTTATGACCTTGGACGGCTTTTGTTTGCTGTTTATCAAGCAGGAAACTACAAGGGAACCCCCTTGTCCTTTTTGCGCAACTCCATCCCAACTCGTCGAAATTATTTTTCTGTTGTTAAAGAGCTTTTTTCCTACAGTGTTCTGCGGCACGGGAAGTTTGTCTCTCACCAATATGCGTTTGAGATATTTTCTGCATCATCCACCCCGCCCTCCCCTGGGGAGGTTGCTTGCTGTGTAGATCCGTTTGCGTATGTGTCTCATTTAAGCGCGATGGAGTATCACGGATTGACGGACCAGTTTCCTAAGATGCTTTTCATATCTTCCCCCAAAAGCAAAGTGTGGTCTCAACTTGCCAAAAAACAAATGGAGAAAGACCTAGGCGACGCTTTGGCACTCTACTTAGATGCAGAGTTACCGATATTAAAGCGTTTAGTGGTGAACAAAATCGCAGGAAAGCCGGTCAATGTTTATTCAAGCGTTCATCATGACTATGGGGCATATGTAACGGTTAAGGACAGGTTCCTGAAGGTTTCAAGCATAGGCCGTACATTTCTTGATATGATACGCACTCCGGATTTGTGTGGCGGAATTTATCACGTTCTTGATGTTTACAGCGAATTTGCCAAACGCTATTTGAGGCTCATTGTTGATGAGACAAATCAAAACGGCAACCTGATTGACAAAACGAGAGTAGGTTATATCTTGGATGAGCGTTTAGGCCTGTCGGAGCCACGCATTGAGGGGTGGAAAAAGAATGTGCAACGGGGAGGATCTCGAAAACTCGTTGCTGATGGAGATTATTTTTCCACCTACTCAGAAACGTGGTGTTTGTCCATCAATATTGAGGAAAGCCTTGATCAGTGAAATAAGCCACATCATGCGCCTGTGCTTTCGTGTGCAAGCACACCCCGCTGCAGTCGTCGATCGCGGCGGGAGTTTCTAGGCGAGTGGGGTTCACTTGGCGTGGGGGCTATGAGCATTCACGTAAGCTTTGAGAACGGCTTGCATTCGTGAAATGTGACCTTTTCCGCTCGATTTGAAGAAATTAACAATATCTTCCTCAAGACGCAGGTGAATTGATTGTTTGGCGTGAGGCAAAATAAGTTTAGCTCGTGTCCAGTCGGGCCGAATGTCGCGCTCGTCTTCGGCAATCAAGTGGTTGAGTTGCTCGTCTGACATAGCGTCAACCCTGCTAAAATCAGTGCCGCTTTCGGCGCGTTTCGCTTTAAGCTGAGCCGCCGTGTATCTCACTATATTTTTGTCTTTCTTCATGGCGTGCCCTCCGAAATGAAATAATCCTAATTGACTCGCTTCGGGTGGTGAAGATAACCGTCACGAAGCGACCCCATATACACCGCCACCAGTCCCGCCAGGTTTGAAAAATTGCGGAGGTAGTCAGATTATTGCCTGAACTCCTTTCCTTTCTATTATATCAAGTAACCTTTTCGAGGCACCAGCAGGTTTCTTTCCGCCTCTTTCCCATTGCTGCACCGTAGAGGTACTAACATTAATCACAACAGCAAGAGCGGATTGGCTGAGTTTGTTTTTTGTTCTTAACTCAACTATTTGGGCAGGAGAATAGTTCTTAACATCTGGCAAACACAACCCCGCAATGTTCTTCATTGTGATTTCATCTACAAGGCCGATCTTGTGCAGATCGTCCATGGTACCCATAATCGATTTTTTTATTGAATTCCTCATATCACAACCTCAATTAATGCCCCTTTATTTATAGATGTTTGGATATCGTCCTCAGAATATGCAAATAGAACTTTGGCAAACTCCTTGAGCGCTTCCAGTTCTTTTGAGGAGAGGTTCGATTTTTCGTTTTTCGCGAAACCATGGATAAAAATAGCCATCATGTCTTTCTGATAACAAATGATAGTTCTGCCACTTTTACTTTTACCTTGCCCCGCAAAGCGTATCCGTTTTTTGATTATTTTGCCTCCAAGGCTAGCTTCAAAAGAACCATTTTCAACCTCTTCAAGGGCCTTCGTTAAGTCGTCAAAGGACAACCCCTGGTCCTCGGCCCATTTAGAAAACCCTTTTGTCATCAACCTTTTCATTTTTAAACTATAGCACCTGGTGGTATAGTTAGCAATTGTAAATCCTAAATCCCATTTGTGGGCCACATGCTTTTTGGCCTGTCTAATGGCAAACCATTCTTGCGTAAAAAGTCTCACC
>JANOIV010000239.1:0-12606 GCA_031407875.1 Desulfobulbaceae bacterium
GAAGGTCGCCCGCGGGTCGATGAAGCGGCGGATCAGCCAGGCGCAGGCCATCCTGTCGACATAGGGCCGTTTACGGGTCACCCAAATCATGCCGACGAAATCTTCTGCCCTGAACTTTCCTGGAAGATTCCCGGATGAGTATTTGGTTCGTCCTTTCTCGGCAGCCGTGAGTTCATCGAGTTGCGCACGGATGGCAGCGATCTCTTTTGCCATCTCCTGCCCCCGACTTGACTGGAAAAAATCAAGCCGCTGCACGCCCTGGAATTCAGTCTGGATTTTTTCGTATTGTTTAAAGAGGGTGGTGTTTTTTTTCTCTTTGCCGCCCTTGCGAATATTCTGGATCAGCCCGCTGAAAACCTCAATCCTGTCAGCGATTTTCCGGTACTGTTGGCGCCGTTGTTCGTTGAACAGTTCGATGATTTCCTGGTACTGCAACGGTTCAATGCTCGTTGTCCTGACCAGCAGGCCTTCACCCCGTATGGCCGGTAGTTCGGCGAGGAGCCATTGCAATGCTTCCCGATGTTCGTCGCTGTATGGCAGAATGTAGACCCCGCCCTTGAGCTGGACGGCACCGGCCTTGAGCAGCTTGCGCCAGATTTTGACCCTGCTGTTTACCGGGGTTGCAGGGATGGTATAAAAAAACAGCAGCCATTCGTGAAGGTTTTGGTCGGATGATTTGGGCATGTCGATTTCTGGGATAAAATGAGATTAAAAAATGTATCATGTGTTACGTTTAAATGTAACAACAGTTGTGCATTGTGTCAAGCAGGTGGTTGATGTTTTGGAATTACAGGAAAAAACTATTGAAGCCGGGTATGCTATACGCTAACCTGTCATAGAAGGATGTACGCAGTCTGCTCTCTGCCTGCTTTTTCAGAAATTGCCCTCAGGGAGAGGTGGAGAAAAGTTTGCCCCTCTTTGCGGCGGCAGCCAATTTTCAACGAGAGGGAGAGTGTATTATGAATATTCCCGCAGACCAGAGAACCCGTCGCGGATCCGCGCGGAGAAAAAATAATCCCCCCCGCCCTGCAGTGATGACGGCATTGACGAATCACTCCGGTCGCCGAAAAGGTTTTTCAACCGCGAGTTGAGTTGGCTGGCCTTTAATGAACGGGTGCTTGAAGAGGCCCGTAATGCCCGTCATCCCCTGCTCGACAGGGTCCGTTTTCTTTCCATCTCCGCCTCGAACTGGGATGAGTTTTATATGGTGCGGGTGGCCGGTCTCAAGGGCCAGGTCGAGGCAGGGATTACTACCCCAAGTATTGATGGCCTCAGTCCCCAGGAGCAAATCACCGTCATCCTGGCGCGGGCCACCTCGCTCATGCAGGAACAGCAGACCCTGCTGGCGGGAACTGCGCGAAGAACTGAAGGGAAAGGGCATAGCCGTGCTGTCGCCGGAGGAGTTGAGAGTTGGTGAGCGGACGTGGTTGCAGAATTTTTTCATTGATCACATCTTTCCACTTCTTACCCCGATTGCGGTAGATCCGGCCACGGCCTTTCCCTTCATTCCGAATCTTGGTTTCTGTCTCTTTCTCCAGCTTGAGCGTCCCGATGGCGAGGGGATGCATGCCCTCATTCCTATCCCAAAGCAGGTTGATCGCTTCATCCGTCTGCCCGGTGGCAGCAGCATCCGCTTTGTCCTGCTGGAGGACACGATTCTGCTCTTTCTCCATTACCTGTATCCGAGTTTCAAACTGGTTCGGGGTGGGAATCTGCGGATCATCCGCGACAGCGTGATGGAGATTGACGAGAGGGCCGAGGATCTGGTGCAGACCTTTGAGACGGCCCTCAAGGCCCGCCGCCGTGGTTCGGTGATTCGCCTGTCCATCAATGCCGATATCGATCCGGGTCTGCGCCGTATTATTGTCGATGAACTGGATGTCGATCAGGGGAACATTTTCCTGCGTGAGGGAATTCTCGGCCTGGTCGATATCAAACAGCTGATTGTGGCTGACCGACCGGACCTGCTCTTCACTCCCTTTGAGGCCCGTTTCCCCGAACGGGTGCGGGATTATAACGGCGATATCTTTGTGGCGATCCGGGCCAAGGATTTCATTGTTCATCATCCCTATGAGAGTTTTGATGTGGTAGCCCAGTTTGTCAGCCAGGCTTCCCGTGATCCGGCGGTGATTGCCATCAAGCAGACCCTCTACCGTACCAGCAGTGATTCACCGATCGTGGCCGCCCTGATAGAGGCTGCCGAGGCGGGTAAACAGGTGACGGCGGTGGTCGAACTGAAGGCGCGCTTCGACGAGGAGGCCAATATCCGCTGGGCAAGGGAGTTGGAGGAGGCCGGGGCGCATGTGGTCTATGGCTTTGTCGACAAGAAGATCCATGCCAAACTCAGTTTGGTGGTGCGGCGAGAGGGGGGGCGTCTGCAGCCCTATGCCCATTTTGGTACCGGTAACTATCATCCGGTCACGGCGCGGATTTACACCGACCTGTCCTTTTTCACCGATAACGAGAGCCTGTGCCGGGATGCCCTGCAAATCTTCAATTACATGACCGGCTATGATCCGCCCCAGTGCCTGAGTAGTCTGGCTTTTTCGCCCAAGGTGCTGCGGGCGGCCCTGGTGGAAATGATTGAAGAGGAGGTGGTGCATGCCAGGTCAGGCCAGCCGGCCACGATTTGGATCAAGACCAACGCCTTGACCGATGGCGACCTCATAGATGCCCTGTACCGGGCCTCGCAGGCCGGGGTGCGGATCAAGGCCATTGTCCGGGGTATATGCGCCCTCAGGCCAGGGGTACCCGGTCTTTCAGAAAACATCTTTGTCAAGAGCATCATCGGTCGCTTCCTTGAGCATTCCCGTATCTTTATCTTCGGAGCCGGGAATCCCGTGCCGTCGGAAAAGGCCAGGGTTTTCATTTCTTCGGTGGACTGGATGGACCGCAACATGGACGGCCGGGTGGAACTGCTGGTCCCGATCGAAAACCCGACGGTGCACCAGCAGGTGCTGAGCGAGATCTTGGTCCACTGCTTCGAGGATGTCCTGCAGAGTTGGGAGTTGCTGTCCGATGGCCGCTACCGGAGGATGGCGGCCGATGATCAGGGATTCTCGGCCCATACCTACTTTATGACCAATCCCAGTCTGTCCGGGCGGGGCAGCACCGTCGAGCGGGAGGTGTCGTGCTGAGGGTAGAAGGTGTGGTCCGAAGCCATACTGACTCCGAAAGTGGCGAGAGTGGTCGGTTTCAGTTCAGCTTGATCGAACCGACATTTCTCATCTGCTGCATGATCCACCGCCGTCTCTGCAATAGATAAGCGGTCGGGTGGGCGACGTCCCATTGTCTGGGGGCCGGCAATACCGCCGCGAGCATGGCCGCCTCTCTTGATGTCAGTCTCAAGGCCGGTTTATGGAAATACATTTGGGCCGCCTGCTCCGCCCCGTATACTCCGGGACCGAATTCAGCGACATTGAGATAGACCTCCATGATCCGTTCCTTGCTCCAGAAAAGTTCAATAAGAAGAGTGAAATAGACCTCGATAGCCTTGCGGAAATAGGAACCGTCTGGCCAGAGGAAAACGTTCTTGGCGGTTTGCTGGGATAAGGTACTGCCCCCTTTCTGTTTTTTTCCCGTTCTGTTGTTGGTATAGGCCTTGGAGATGGCCTTAAGGTCAAAGCCGGAATGGCTGAGGAATCTCTGATCCTCAGAGGCTATGACGGCCTGCACCAGATAGGGGGAGATCCTCTCCAGCGGTTGCCACTGTTTTCTCATGACAAAGCCCCTGCCCTCGGACATCCCCTGAATACCCCTGATAACCATGAGAGGGGTCAGTGGCGGTGGGACAAATCGCATCAAGAGGGTGGAGACAAGGCTGAGGATCGTAAACCCGAGAAGGAAACGGACGGCCCATCTTTTCCATGAAAATGATCGTAGGCCCAGGGCCCTGTGGGAATTGCGCTGCATGAAAGAGAAGTTAGTTGGCCTGCCTTACCTGTCGCGCCAGCTCGACTATTCTCGCCAAAGTCTCTTGGAGATCAAAGGAGAGTATCCTTCTGTTTTCCATGATTATCCTGCCATTGACCATGACGGTGTGGACATCGGCACCGCTTGCCGCATAGACCAGGAGGTCAGGGTTATAGAAGGGGGTGAGTCGCGGAGTACTGAGGTCGAGCAGAATGAGGTCAGCCTTGTAGCCGGGCTGCAGGCGGCCGAGAAGAGGAAGATGCAGCAGCGAGGCGTTGCTGGTCATCGCGCATTGCAGGACAGTCTGGGCCGGCATGGCGGTGGCATCCTGTCTCTGGACCTTCTGGATCTTGGCGAGCATATCCATCTCTTTGAACATATCGAGGCTGTTGTTGCTGGCACAACCGTCGGTGCCCAGACCCACGGTAATGTTGCGATGCCGCATCTCTTCAACCCGGGCGATGCCGGAGGCCAGTTTCATATTGCTCTGCGGACAGGTGACAGCCGAGGTACCGCTCTCCTCTAAGAGATCAAGATCTTGATCGTCCAGCCAGACACTGTGCACACATACCGTGTTCTGCCCCAGGAGATCGAGGGCAGCCAAGTGACGCACAGGGCTGGTCCCCTGAGGATCGATAATCATCGCCATTTCTCGCTGTCCTTCGGCCAGATGGGTAAAAAACAGGACACCCGTGCGGTCGGCAAGATCTTTGGCCTTTCTCAGGGTGGCAGGAGAACAGGTATAAGGGGCGTGGGCAAAAACTGCAGGGGTTATCAGAGGATGCCGGTCTTGCCACTCCGAGATAAAAGAGGCCACTGTCTCGATATTTTTAGTCGGGTCGGGGACGCTCGGGACCGGAAAATCGACGATGCCATGGCCAATCACGGCCCGCATCCCGCAATCGCACAGGGCCTGGGCCGACCTTCCTGAAAAGAAATAGGCATCGGCCACACAGGTGGTACCGGAGAGGATCATCTCGGCCGCCGCCAGTTTGGTGCACCAGTAGACCATCTCAGGATTGACATGCCGGGCCTCGGCGGGGAATATATGTTCATGCAGCCAGGCGGTCAGCTCCAGATCATCGGCGAGGCCTCTGAAGAGTGTCATGGCGCAGTGATTGTGGGAGTTTATGAGACCGGGCATGAGCAGCTTGTCACGGGCGTCGATAACCCTAACAGCGTCATGACAGACGAGGTCTGCCATAGGTCCTGTCGCGACGATGGTATCGCCCTCCACGAGAAGATAGACGTTGTGGGCCACAGATCCGAATGGTTCCGGGAAAAGTGAGCAGTGCGTGAACAGGGTCTTCGACATGATCAGGAAACGAAGCTGAGAGCGGCGGCGCCGCACATAGGTTGAAAACATGGGCATTTTCAGATAATCCGGGTATAATACTTTGTTTTGAAATTTTTGTCCGCAAAAGCTCTTTGGGCGCCGGAAAAATCCTGCTGTCGGCTGGAATCGCCTGCGTAACAGAGATCAAGAGGAAGGTCGACGGACCATATGTTCATTCCCGGCCGTTTAAACAAGAGCTGAACAGAAAAGAGGCGGATGACAAGAGTGCTTGTTCCGGCCTCTTGTCTTTTTTTTGATAAGGAGTTGTTGTTATGGGGTTTCGCTGTGGCATTGTCGGATTGCCCAATGTGGGAAAGTCGACGATCTTTAATGCCTTGACGGCAGCCGGTATCGCTGCCGAGAATTATCCGTTCTGTACCATTGAACCGAATGTCGGGATAGTGCCGCTCCCGGATGCGCGCCTTGATGTTTTGGCCGAAATAGTCAAGACGAAAAAGAAGGTCAACACCCAGATGGAGTTTGTCGATATCGCGGGCTTGGTCAAGGGTGCCAGCAAGGGTGAGGGGCTTGGCAACCAGTTCCTCGGCCACATCCGGCAGGTAGATGCCATTGTGCACGTCATCCGCTGTTTCGAAGATGAGAATATTATCCACGTCGATGGCTCCATTGATCCGGATCGCGACCGCGAGGTCGTCACCATGGAACTGATCCTGGCAGATCTCGATACCGTTGAAAAAAGGCTGCGTAAGACTCAGAGTCAGGCCAAATCGGGAGATAAGACCTACAAGGCCCAGGCCGCCTGTCTGGAGCGCCTGCAGGCCCTTCTCGACTCGGGACAGCCGGCCAGGAAGCTGACTCTCGAGAGTGAACCGGAAGAGGATCTTATCAGAGATCTCTGCCTTCTGACAGCGAAACCGGTTCTCTATGTGGCCAATGTCAGTGAGGATGATGTCCTGGTGGGCAATGCATACGTGCAACGGCTTGAGGCTGCAGCACGAGCCGAAGGTGACCGGGTGGTGATGATCGCCGGCAGCATCGAGCAGGAACTGAGCCAGCTCGATAGGGAGGAGCAACAGGAATTCCTCCAGGAGATGAGTATGGAGGAACCCGGCCTCAACCGCCTGATCAAGGCAGGTTATGCCCTTTTGGGCCTGCAGACCTTCTTTACGGTCGGCGAAAAAGAAACCCGGGCCTGGACCATCCCTGTGGGGACCAAGGCGCCGGGGGCTGCCGGCAAGATCCATTCAGATTTTGAGCATGGTTTTATCCGGGCTGAGGTTATTTCCTACGCCGACTATGTCTCCTGCCAGGGAGAGACCAAGGCCAAGGAAAAGGGCTTGATGCGAGTGGAAGGTAAGGAGTATGTGGTCGCCGATGGCGACTGCATGTACTTCCGCTTCAACGTGTAGGCAGAGAGACGGCAAAGGGGCTGGCATGGGCAAGAGCCGATTTATCGAACATCTGAAGGAAGGCGATCGCCTCGATGACCTGTTTCTGGTCAAATCGGTCAGGATATCCGAGACCAAGGCCGGCAAGAGCTACCTCATTCTGACGGTGGTCGACCGCAGTGGTGAACTGAGCGGCCCGGTCTGGGATAATGTCGAGGCCTTCCAGAAGACATGTGTGCCGGGGGAGTTCATCCAGCTGACCGGCATGGTCCAGTCCTTTCGCGAAAAGCTGCAGTTGAAGGTGGAGGGTCTCAGGGAAGTAAACAGAAACCAGGTCGATCTTGCCGACTTTATTGCTGTAAGCGTCAGGGATCCGCAGCAGATGGCGGAGGAAGTGCAGACCCTGGTTCGCTCGGTTAAAAACCCCTTTTTGAAAAAGTTGCTTCATCATTTTTTCAAGGCGGGAGATATCTGGGAGAGGTTCCAGGTCGCCCCGGCCGCCAAGGGTATCCATCATGCCTACAGCGGCGGTCTCATAGAGCATTCGCTGTCCATGGCGCGGATAGCTGAAACTATGGCCTCGCATTACGAAGGGGTCGATCATTCCCTGTTGCTCGCCGGAGCCTTACTCCATGACATCGGCAAGGTGGAAGAACTGGTCATGGACCTGGGTCTCGTCGACTATACCAACCGTGGCCGACTGAAAGGTCATCTGGTGATCGGCAGCGAGATGGTTGCGGTAGCAGCCGCGAAGATCCATGATTTTCCACAGGATCTGCTGGAACAGGTGCAGCACCTTATCCTCAGCCATCATGGCCGCCAGGAATTCGGCTCTCCTACTGTCCCCATGACCGTTGAGGCATTGATCCTCAGTTTTATCGATGATCTTGATGCCAAAATGAATGTCCTTGTGCAGTTGCGGCGCAAGATGAACGGCAGGCAGATGCAGTGGACTGATTATCAGCGGGCTCTGGAGCGGTACCTTTTTCTTAACGGCCTGGAGGACAGCGATGGCCAGGAAGGCCCCTCCGATCCTGTCCTGCCGGTCAAACAGCAGTCTCTTTTTTAACGAGGTAAGGAACCACGGTTATGGGCGTTGCCGGGCGCGGAATATGCTTCACCGGGTTGCTGGGGCAGGAGAAGGCCAAAAAGCTGATTCTGCGTACTCTTGCTGCCGGTCGCCTGCCCCATGCCCTTCTTTTCAAGGGCCCCGGAGGTGTGGGGAAGCAGCTTTTTGCCAAAGGCATGGCAGCTGCCTTGAACTGTCGCGATCACGACAGTCCCGGGGCGTGCGGCAGCTGTGTGTCCTGCCGGAAATTTCGCTCCGGCAATCATCCGGATTTTATGGTGATCAGCCCGGAAAAAGGGGCGATCAAAATTGAGCAGGTGCGCCAGATGTGTCAGGCCCTCAGCTATCCGCCCTATGAGTCGGAAACCCGGGTGGTGCTGCTCGAAGATGTGCACACTATGCGAGCGGAGGCGGCGAACAGCCTTTTGAAGACCCTCGAGGAGCCGCCGGCCGATAACCTGCTGATCCTGACCGCCGATTCGTCGAGAGAGGTCTTGCCGACCATTGCCTCGCGGTGTCAGGTCGTCCCGTTTCAACACCTGAGCGAGCTGGATACGGTCCAGATACTGGGTGAACAGCCCGACCCTCCGGATTCGGAGACGGCGCACCTTCTGGCCAGGCTCTCCGAGGGGAGCCCCGGTAGAGCCAGGCTTTTTCTGAAAACGGAGATGGTTGAAACCATGAAGAGGGTGATCTCCGTTATTGCCGATCCGGCTTTCGATAGCGAGAGAGATCTGGGGGTTCTGCTGCAGGCTGCAGAGATAATGGCCGAACTCAAAGATAATCTGTCGCCTTTTCTTGGCCTGCTACGGATCTGGCTGAGAGATGAGCTCATGCGTGCCTGCCGCCTGCCAAAGAGATGCGGAAGCGAGGGATTGATACAGACTGGAGAGATCGACAGAAGGAAGTACAGGAGCGTCGGGCAACTCTTTACCGGCTTGCAGGCTATCAACAGGGCTGAGAAAGAACTGGCCCGAAACTGCAACCGTACCCTGGTATGCGAGTGCCTTCTGTTAAAGTTGTAGATCTTTTCCTTTTAGCGCTTCACCCTCCCTGCGACAGGGTTATTATGAAGTAATTTTTTTCGCCAATTTGGGCCAAAGTTGGCGACCAAAGCAAAAAATCAAAACAGCGTAAATTCAATCACTCAGGTTTAAGTTACTTGTAAAGTTATGTCAGAAAATCAAGAAGAGCGGCCTGTTATTCAGCCGAATATCGATCCGGCAGATGTCTTTTACCATATCCGTTTCCGGGAAGATGGCCAGCAGTTTACGGCCTCCTCCTCAATCGCCGGTCTCAAGCGTGATACGGTGGTGATGGTCAAGTCCGATCATGGCCTGGAACCGGCACTTATCAAAGAAACGGCACCACCCTGTATGTGCTGTGAAAAACCGCGCCAGGCCTCTTTCGAAATTGAGAGAGAACTCGGACATGAGGATTTGGAGCGCTATGCCCACCTCCTTGAGCAGGAAAAGCATGCCTTTTCGGCGTGTGTCTCCTTGATTGAGAAACATGAACTGGATATGAGTCTGGTTCGGGTCGAGAAGTTTTTCAACGGCAGCAAAATGATCTTTTTCTTTACCGCCGACAACAGGGTGGATTTTCGCAACCTGGTCAAGGATTTGGTGCAGGAGTTCCGCACTCGCGTGGAGATGCGCCAGGTCGGGGTCAGACACGAGACCAAGATGCTTGGCGGCCTGGGGACCTGTGGGCGGGAGCTTTGCTGCTCTTCCTTCATCAAAAAGTTTGATTCGGTCTCCATCAAGATGGCCAAAGAGCAGGATCTGCCGCTCAATCCCTCAAAGATATCAGGCCTTTGCAACAGGCTCCTTTGCTGCCTTACCTACGAGTATGACACCTACCGTCGGCAGCGCAAGGGGATGCCCAAGCTCGGCAAAAAAATCAAGATAGGCGATGAATATTTCCTGGTGAAACGACAGAATCCATTGCAGGAATCGATAGTTGTGAGTAATGAAAAAGGCGAGCACGCGCTGCTGGAAAAACATGAATGGCAGGCCTCTGAACTCATAAAAACAGAGCAAACAGAAAAAGTGGAGAAAACTGTCAAAAAAGAGAAAAAAGCCAAGGAATAATACCTTCCGACCATGGCCAGTTGAGACAAATACGGCACAGTGACCCATGAAAACATATATAACAACCCCTATTTATTACGTTAATGCCCAGCCCCACCTCGGGCATGCCTATACCACCATTGTTGCCGATACCTACAGCCGTTTCCGCAGGCTGACCGGTTCAATGGTACGTTTCCAAACGGGGACGGATGAACACGGCGATAAAATCGCTGAGGCAGCTGCCAAAGAGGATGTTGCGCCGAAAGACTATGCTGACCGCATCAGCCGTCTCTTTCGCGACACCTGGCCTCTTCTTGAGATACATCCTGATCATTTTATCCGCACCACAGATCCCCGCCATATTGCCACGGTGCAGGCGATCCTACAGAAGGTCTTCGCCAGCGGTGATATCTACTTCGATGAATATTCCGGCCTGTATTGCCGTGGCTGCGAGAGGTTTCTGACCGAGAAGGAACTGGTGGACGGGCTGTGCCCCGATCATCAGGTTCCGCCGCAGGAGATTGCCGAGCAGAATTATTTTTTCCGCATGTCGCGCTATCAGCAAAGACTGATCGAGCATATTCAGGAAAACCCTGATTTCATCACCCCGGAGCGCTACCGTAACGAGGTCCTGTCCTTTCTTTCCGAGCCCCTTGAGGATCTTTGCATCTCCAGACCAAAATCGCGGCTGACCTGGGGGATTGAACTGCCGTTTGACGCCAACTTCGTCACCTATGTCTGGTTCGATGCCCTCATTAATTATCTGAGTGGCCTTAACTACCCGGATGGCCATGATTTTGCGGCCTTCTGGCCTGTCGCGGAGCATGTCATCGCCAAGGACATTCTGAAACCCCATGCCATTTACTGGCCGACAATGCTGATGTCCATGGGGCTACCCTTGTATAAAAAACTGCATGTGCACGGCTACTGGAATGTCGATGACACCAAGATGTCTAAGAGTATCGGCAACGTGGTCCGGCCGGCGCAGCTTGTCGAGGAATATGGCGTCGATACCCTGCGCTACTTTACCCTGCGGGAGATGTCATTCGGGTTGGACGCCTCGTTCAGCAGCGAGGCCATTGTTGCCCGGAAAAACTCCGATCTTGCCAATGATATAGGCAATCTCTACAGCAGGTCGGTGGCGATGCTGCAGAAGTATACCGGAGGCCGAGTACCGACATCCGGCCCGATGACTCCGGCTGATTCGCTGTTGCAGAAGACGACTGAGCAGATGCTTGTCACATACACCGAGGCGATGGGGCTTTTTCAGTTCCATCGGGCCCTTCAGGCGGTCTGGGAGGTCATCAGTTGCGCCAATAAATATATTGTGACCAATGAGCCATGGGCCCTGGCCAAGGAGGTTGAAAGGGTCCAACGGTTACATACCGTACTGTATGCTCTTGCGGAATGTCTGCGTCTTCTGGCCATGGTCCTGGGACCGATCATGCCGGGAGCCGCCTCGAAGATGGCCTACGGACTGGGCTTTGAAGCTGATGATAGTCTCGTCGGCAATCTGGTGCAAAGCGGTAGATGGGGACTCCTGTCCCCGGGTACGGCTCTGCGACCGATTGATCCGCTCTTCCCACGGATGGAAAAAGACAAGGTGAAGGATGCCTCTCAGTCTGAGAAATCTGCGGAAAAAGCGGAACAGCCCCAGACCGAGACGGTTTCGAATGTGGTTACCGTTGACCAGTTCCACAAGGTTGATCTGCGGGTTGCGGAAATTGTTGCGGCGGAACGGCTGAAAAAATCGGAAAAGTTGTTGAAGTTGACGGTCAGGGTGCCGGAAGAAAGGACTATAGTTGCCGGCTTAGCCGAGTTCTACAGTCCGGAAGAACTGGTAGGACGCCTGGTACTGGTAGTGGCTAATATGAAACCGGCAAAACTGATGGGGATTCCCTCCCAGGGCATGGTTCTGGCTGCCAGGGCTATTGTTGACGGCAAGGAACGACTGGTATTGTCCACCGTCACTGGCATGGTGCCGGCCGGAAGCAAGGTTGCATGAGAAAAGAGGTGTGAAATGTTCGTGATCAATAATTTTATGATGGCCCTGGCCCAGCTCGTGGAATTTCTCCTCATAGCGTACATGTGGATTGTTATCGGCAGGGCGGTTATATCCTGGGTCAGCGCGGATCCGGGAAATCCCATAGTCCGTTTTCTCTACGAGGTCACAGAACCGCTGCTGAGTCGTATCAGGCGGTTTCTGCCCATCACTATGGGCAATATCGATTTTTCACCCATGATCCTTATACTGGCGATCATGTTTCTCCAGAATTTTCTGGTTCCGACCTTGAAGCGTCTGGCCATGTGACTGGGGTAACTGCCGCTGTGTAACGAATTTATTCCCTCAACAAATGGAGCGTTCTCATGTCAATTACTCCACAGGCTGTTAAAGATCAGGAATTTCAAGTAAAATTCAGAGGATATGACGCCCTTGAAGTCAAGGCATATCTGGAGCTTCTGGCGGAGGAATTCTTTGAGCAGCTCGAGCAGAACAGAAAACTGGTTGAGGAAAGGGCTGTCCTTTTCGATGTAAAGGAGGCCTTGCAGCTGGAGAAAGAGGATGCCCTGAAAAATACCAGGATGAACCACGAGGGGCTTGAGAGCTTAAAGGATGAGGTACAACGCAAGGAAAACCAGAACACCGCCCTGCAGAAGGAGGTAGACGAGTTGCGCCGCCTTCTTGAGAGCAGTCGGAAAGAGACGGAATTTGCCAAGGAGATGGTTGAGTCGGCGGAAGGGTTGATGAAATCAGAGCAGGTGGTTGCTGCCACGAGATTACGGGAAGAACGTGAGGCCGCTGAAGCCAAGATAGCCGCCGAGCATGAAAGTGCCCAGCAGGTACGAATGGAGATCGAGAAACTTCGC
>JANOIV010000241.1:0-17079 GCA_031407875.1 Desulfobulbaceae bacterium
TAGATAAGAAACAAGAATAGGAAGTGATATTTGACTTGTGCAGGAAAGGGGGCTGTGTGGATATATTATTGAGATAATAAGAGATTAAAGACTGTGTTGGACTGTATAAGAAGTCACTGGAAACAAAAAAGGCCAGCTCCAGGATTAACCAGAAATTGGCCTGTAATATCGTAATGGTGGAGCTAGGCGGGATCGAACCGCCGACCTCTTGAATGCCATTCAAGCGCTCTCCCAGCTGAGCTATAACCCCATTTTTTCGATCCGAAAAACAGAGAAACATTCATACCAATGTTTCCAGGAGGTGTCAATCAAATTTCCAAATTTCTTGTGTGGAAAATGCATATCTGTTGCTAAGGAGAGGGAATCTTGTTATGATCTGTGGTCTTTTGAGGGTCATCCTCAATATCATTTTCCAGAATATCTTTCGCATTCCAGCGTAGTCTTTCTACGGACTGGACAGATAAATTAACGTGGCTCTGAAGAATTCTCAGCAAGAAATGTTGCATTCGACCGGCTCCAGTGGGATTGGGACTTGATTGTAGCTGAAAAAAGTCGCTGCTTCTTAAAAGCCCATATTGCTGAGCTATCCTGCAAATTGAGCTGAGAATTGTATAGAGCCATATAAATTAATAACACTGCAAGGTGTTCTTCACCCCAGGGAAGAATGTATGTATTCACCATTTAACTTTCTGTTTGGCTGGCTGTCCAACGATCTGGCGATCGATCTAGGTACCGCCAATACCGTTCTGTACGTAAAAGGTAAGGGAATAGTTCTCAGAGAGCCATCGGTGGTAGCAGTCAGGCAGGATGGTCGGATGAGCAAGGTTCTTGCCGTTGGTCATGAGGCTAAAATGATGCTTGGGAAAACTCCAGGCAATATCACAGCGATACGGCCGATTAAAGATGGAGTAATTGCCGACTTTGAAGTGACGGAGGCCATGCTCAGGTATTTTATCAATAAAGTCCACAATCGGCGTACCCTTGTTCATCCCCGGATCATTATATCTGTACCCTCGGGGATCACCCAGGTGGAAAAACGCGCTGTCCGTGAATCTGCGGAGTCTGCAGGGGCTAGAGAGGTGTATCTCATTGAGGAACCTATGGCTGCGGCCATAGGGGCCAACCTGCCGATAACTGAACCGACCGCCAATATGATCATTGATATCGGCGGGGGGACGACGGAGGTGGCGGTTATCTCGCTTGCCGGAATTGTCTATGCCAAATCTGTCAGAGTCGCAGGTGATAAGATGGATGAAGCGATCCTGCAGTATATCAAACGAAAGCATAATCTGGCGATCGGAGAGCGGACGGCGGAGCTTATTAAAACAACGATAGGCAATGTTATGCCCCAGGAGCCTTATGAAACGATGGATATCAAAGGACGTGATCTGGTTTCCGGTGTGCCGAAGACCCTGACGATTTCAGCCGATGAAATCACGTCGGCTATCGCCGAACAGGTTGATGTGATCGTAGAGGCGGTCCGGGTGGCCCTTGAAGTGACACCACCTGAACTTGCTGCTGATATAGTTGATCAGGGTATTGTCCTGACCGGGGGCGTGGCATTACTGAAAAATCTTGACAAGCGATTGAAAGAGGCCACTGGGATGCCTATTATTGTGGCGGATGATCCGTTGTCCTCGGTCGTTCTGGGCTCGGGCAAGGCCCTCGATAATCTGGATATATTGCGGGAAGTGACAATAGAATGACAATCTCCCGAAAAGTTCGACGAGGGGAACAGAAACTCAGTTTTGTCCTTAAACACTACAACGTGATTTGTGAGAAAAAGAGCTAGCGACAAAAATGGACAATCCCGGATAGCAACTGTCAGGCTTCTTCTCTTTGGTGGAACTCTTTTGACCGTCGCTCTGCTCGTACTAGCTTCCATGATCGGAGACAAGTTCGGGACTGCTCATCAGCTTACCCTAGATATCATAAGTCCCCTACAGAGAGTGGTCTCGAAGGTGGTCAACGGGGTAGATGATTTCTCGGATGACTACGTTGGTCTGTGGAGTGTGAGGGCCGAGAATAAGAGACTTCGTATGCTAGTCGATAAGTATATGACAGAGCTCGGTGAGTATCGTGAGGCCTACAGGGTCTACCTCCACCTCCAGACCTTGCTCGAGTTCAAAGAAAAACAGGAGTTCAGATTGCTTGCTGCCCGTGTGGTGGGCAAGGACCCGGCTTACTGGTTTCAGACCATCCTGGTGGATCGCGGCAAAGCTGACGATGTAACGGAAGGTATGGTGGTTTTGACACCCCAGGGAGTCGTTGGTCAGGTTATCCATGTTTCTGAAAGCTACGCGAAGATACTGCTTGCCAATGCACCCAGCAGTGCTATTGATGCCATGGTCCAGAAGAGTAGGGTGCGAGGCATTCTTAAAGGGGCTGGCGAAAAGGGGTTTGTCCTCAATTATGTATTGAAGAATATTGATGTCGCAGTGGGAGATCATATTGTCACTGCCGGGATAGGCGGGGTATTTGCTTCCGGCATTCCTCTTGGGGTAGTTTCTGCCGTCCGAGAAAAAGAGAGAGGCATGTTTCAGGAAATCGAGGTGCAACCCGCAGTTGATTTTCAGAAGCTGGAGGATGTCTTCATCGATCCGACAGACCGGCAGAAGATTCTGCGGGAAATGAATTTATCCGTCGATTGACAGGTTACTGGTGCTGACTCTTTGTTTTCTTATATTGGGTATTCTGCTGATTGTCCTTGAGACAACCCTGCTCCAGTCTTTTCCTACCTGGATAGGGCGGCCTGACTACGTTTATATCCTTGTGGCCTTCACGGCCTATCGTTTTGCTTGGTTGCCCGGGCTTCTGCTGACATTTGCCTTCGGTTGGATAATGGATTCGTTAACGGGGATCAATCTTGGGGTCTATCCCCTAGAGTGCCTTGCGGTCTTTGCCTGCCTCAAGGCCCTGACGACCAACAATCCCCTCAGGGCATCGACATATCAGATTCCTCTGGTTGGCCTCAGTTACTTTATCGTGCAACTGGTCACCTATTTTCTTTATTCCTTTACCCTTCCTGCTTTTCTCCCGGAATGGTCATGGGGCAGGGTTTTTGGAGAGACCGGTATCCTTGTGGTCGCAACAATTCCCTGCTTTCTGCTCCTCAAAGCACTCAGCGAGAACCTGCAGAAAAGAAAACTCCATCCCAGGCCCTTGCGTAGAAGAGCCTGAACAATTATCAGATTATGGTAGAGTAATGATTTTCAAAGAGCTTTTTTCAAAAGAAGTCGATGAAATAGCTGAGCGTGATGACACCGCCATCGATATCCTCAGGCGGCGTATGAGCGTTGTCATCGTCGTAGTACTGATCTTCTTTTCCCTTATTGTACTCAGGCTCTGGTCGCTGCAGATCAGGAATGGTGAGGAGTATAAAAACCGGGCCGACACGAACCGGGTGCGAATCCGCCAAGTTGCAGCCCCAAGGGGGCATATTCTCGACCGCAAAGGTCGGGAGATTGTAACCAACCGTCCGTCTTTCAATGTTGTTCTAATCCGGGAAGATTCACATAATCTCGGCGAGGTTCTCAAACGCTTGGCCCCTGTCCTCAATGAGGGTATCCACACCTTGTGGAAGCGGATCCGGGATGAGGCAGACACCCCACGTTACATACCTATACGGCTCAAAGAGGATATCGATTGGAAGACTCTCGCCTATCTTGAAAATCACAACCAGGAATTTTCCGGTATCCGTATTGAAGTACAGCCTGTCCGGGTGTATCAATATCAGGATTTGGCTGCAAATATAATAGGTTATCTGGGGGCAATCAGCAAGGTGGAATTGGAAGACTCCGATAATTCAGTTTATCGTGGCGGGGACATGATCGGAAAAATGGGCCTGGAAAAGATTCGTGAGGCTGATCTGCGTGGTGAAAAGGGCAACAACTATTCCGAGGTCGATGCCAAAGGGTTCGAGAAACAACTGCTGAAAAGCGACGATCCGCTGCCGGGGCGTGAGATCCGTCTGACACTCGATGTTGATCTGCAACAGGCTGCCGAGGGTTTGATGGAGATTGGCGAGAAGTCCGGGGCTGTTGTCGCCATGGAGGTGAAAACGGGGAAATTGCTCGCTCTGGTCTCGACACCGCATGTCAAACTCGATGATTTCACCGGCGGTATCTCCCAAGACAAGTGGAAGGAACTCCTTAACAATCCAAAACATCCTCTGCTCAATAAGGTGGTGCAGGCGACCTATCCGCCGGGATCAACCTACAAGATAGTCACGGCCATGGCCGGCCTGGCCACTGGCGCGATCACCGCCAACACCCCTTTATATTGTCCGGGCCACTATTTTTTCGGCAATCGCCGTTACGGCTGTTGGAAAAAAGCGGGACACGGGACCGTGACCCTGAAACGGGCCTTGGAGGAGTCCTGCGATGTCTATTTTTATCAGGTGGGACAGCGTGTCGGCGTCGATAAACTGGCCGAATATGCCGGTAAATTCGGACTTGGACATAAAACGGGCGTAGAGCTTCAACACGAAAAAAGTGGCCTGACCCCGACGAAAAAGTGGAAGGTCTCTCGCTATCAGGCAAAATGGCAGGACGGCGAAACCCTCTCGACAGCCATCGGCCAGGGATTCAATCTAGCTAGCCCCCTGCAGATCTGCCAGATGACGGCAACTCTGGCCAATGGCGGCAAACTTTTCCGGCCGCAACTTGTTGACCAGGTCACTGATCCCGACGGGAAAGTGGTTGCCAGGTTTCAACCCGAGTTACTCGATGAGATTAAAGGTCTGGACAGTTATTTGGCCCTGATACGCCAAGGCTTGATAGAGGTGGTGAACGGGCCGCATGGCACGGCACGCAATGCCAAACTTGATGGCATAACCGTGGCGGGCAAAACCGGCACCGCCCAGGTTGTCAAGGTGGCGGTCTATAGACATTTGAAAGAAAAGGATATTCCCTATAAATTCAGGGATCATGCCTGGTTTACCTGTTTCGCACCGGCTGAGGATCCGGAGATCGCCGTGACCGTCCTTGTTGAGCATGGTCTGCATGGCGGTTCAGGGGCTGTCCCTATAGCGACAGCCGTGCTGAAAGAATATTTCCGGGAGCGCATGAATATCCCCCAGGAAACAATTGTCAAGAATAACCAGTGATCGGGGCTGAGAGCATCATTGCCATACTGTTCAGAGTCCGCCGAAGGGAGGAATACAATGATTCGTATCGATAGAAGACTGCTGGCAAACTTTGATTTTGTCCTTTTGATCCTCCTTCTGCTTGTCTGCGCCATGGCGCTCTGCAATCTCTACAGTGCATCCTATCCGCCCATAGCCAAAGCGACGGCGCCATATCTCAAGCAGGGGGTTTTTTTCCTTGTAGGTTTTGTTGTGCTTCTCCTGGTTATCAGCATTGATTACCAGGAGCTGCTTTTCTGGAATTATCCGTTTTATGTCCTTATAATCGCTTTGTTGGTCCTCGCCTTTTTTATCGGGCATGAGGCTAATGGTTCACAGCGCTGGATCAATCTCGGGTTTTTTAAACTACAACCCTCGGAACCGGCCAAACTCATGGTGGTCATCGCCCTGGCAAGCTATTATTCCCGCAAAGAGGTAATGGACGGTTACTCGCTGAAACAGCTTATCATTCCAATCCTGCTCACCGGTCTGCCTTTTCTACTCATTTTGTTGCAGCCGGATTTAGGAACAGCGATGATGCTCGGTATCATCGCCGTGTCGATGACCGTCTTTGTCCGTCTCAAAATGTCGACGTACATCACCCTTGGCAGTGCTGGAATTGCCATGGCCCTGTTCGCCTGGGAGAAGGTTCTCAAACCCTATCAGAAAATGCGGATCCAGACATTTCTTGATCCTGAACGTGATCCCATGGGGCATGGATACCAGATCCTGCAGTCTAAGATAGCGGTGGGCAGCGGAGGGAAATTCGGTAAAGGATATCTGGAAGGGACGCAGGGGCATCTGAACTTTCTTCCGGAGCGGCATACCGACTTTGCCTTCTCCGTCTGGGGAGAGGAGTGGGGATTTGTCGGCAGCCTCATTTTTCTGAGCATTTATTTTTTCATGCTGATCTGGGGACTGTATATTGCCATGAATGCCAGAGATCGCTTCGGGGTGTTGTTGGCCTTCGGTGTAGTAATTCTCATGTTCTGGCAGGCTGTCATCAATATCCTGATGATCCTGGGGCTTCTCCCGGTGGTCGGTATTCCCCTCCCTCTTGTTTCATACGGAGGCTCTTCACTCCTTACGACCATGGTGGGTCTAGCCATTCTGATGAATATCAGGATGCGCCGTTTTCAGGCCTGAGCCGAGAGAGTTGCTTATACCTTTTCCTTATCTCTTCAAGCGAAAGGTCAATGAGATGCAGCTTGCAGGGCAAGATCCCTGAGACAGGCGATAAAGGTGGGATGACTGTTGAGGGCTGTAGTTGACAGAAGATGCATCCCGAGTTCCTCAGCCTGGTGCTTGTAAAGGATATCAATCTCATAGAGGGTTTCGATATGGTCGGAGACAAAACTGATGGGTACCATGAGAATATTCTTGCAAGCCTCTTCAGCCAGACTCCTGAGCATTTCCGGGGTGGACGGTGCAAGCCATCGGACCGGTCCACTCCGGCTTTGATAGCAGAGCCGGCCGGTTCTGCCTGTTTTCTGCTCAATCGCCCGGATTGTCAGGAGCAGGTGGTCGACATAGGGATCTCCTTCATTTATGTAAGATACAGGGAGGCTGTGAGCGCTGTACACAATCTGAGCATCCTGGCCGGAAAAGTGTTGGAGGCCCTGTTCGATGCTCTCAACCAGTGCCTTAATATAGAGGGGATGTTCCGGCCATGAACTGACGAGTTTGAGCGGTAGGCCAGGGCAGGAAAGGCTCATGACCCGCTTGAGTTCAGCAATTGAGGACCCGGATGTGGCTCGCGAGAAATGCGGATAGAGGCAGAGGGCTACGATGTCCTGCACTCCTTGATCGAGAAGAAACGCCACGGCATCTGCGGCCCGTGGTGGCCAGTAGCGCATGGCCACAGTGACGACATAGTTGTTGTCTTCAACCGCCAAGGCTTCCTGAAGACAAACGGCCTGCTGTAGGGTCAGTGTCTTCAACGGAGACCCACCACCTATGAGGGCATAGGCCTTTCGACTTTTGTTGGCCCTTTTACGGGCGATATACCAGGCTAGAGGTCGTTGCAGCCAAGGAGGACCGAGTCGGATGATTTCCCGATCGGAAAACAGATTAAAGAGGAAGGGGGCAACATCTTTCTCTTTTTCCGGTCCTCCCATGTTGAGGAGTAATATCCCTGTTTTGTGTTCCTGCATAACCTTCCTTTTGGGGCTGCTCTTCTATTGAACGCAGTTATTCTACCGGATATAAAATATATCTGCCATAACTACCATTATTTTTGGAGGAAAAGCCAGATATTGAAAATGACAGAGAAAAAAGAGCTGCCAATCTCTTGATTATCATCTGAAGGAGAATATAATAAAACCAGAAGCAAAACATTTCCTCGCACAGTGATAATTAGCTGCGTGCCTGGTTCAGGCCTGCGAAGAAAATTTGCTTGGGAAGGCGCCTCAGGGTGTATGAGTGTGGCGGCGGCGCATGCCGTTGTCAGAGCTTTTGACGGAGGGACTATATGGAACTTAAGATCGAGGCCCGGAATGTGGAGTTGCGAAAAAGATGGCAGGATAAGATCGAGGAGGAAAAGGAGAAGTTGGTTCGTTACTATGCAAATTATGTCCTTCATCTCCGTGTCAGCATTGAAGCCACAACCCATCACAAGGAGGGAGGGTTTGAGATCAAATTGATTGCCACTGTACCCAATGACACTGTTGTCGTAAGCAGAAGAGGCGAGAGCGTGCGCACTTCTCTTATTGAGGCATTTGATGTCCTTTCAGCACAACTGAAGGAGATCCTGCGGAAGAAACGCAAAGGTGTCAAACAGAACGAAGTTGGTCAGGAAGGTGACAAGTTTGGGGTCATTAGAAAACTGTCACCCCATGAATCGTATGGTTTCATTACCTCGACAGATGAGAGGGATGTGTATTTTCATGAGAATGCCCTCAAAAATGTCAATATGGAGGATTTAACCGAGGGTGATGGTGTTGTTTTTGGAGAAACCCTTGGCGATAAAGGCCCGCAGGCCTCCTGGGTGAGACCGACCAGATAGTTTCCGTCAGTTTGGAATGATAGTTGTGAGGGCCGTGGACGTTTCCGTTCACGGCCCTTTTTCTTTGTAGAAGAGTTATTCCTCGATGTTTGTACTTATTGGCAGCTACTTGATTATACATCTTGTTTATAATCCTGCGTAGACCGTAAGTGCAGGCTTGTAAAAGGAAGGAGTTCTTGAATTCACGGTGCGTGAGCACTGGTGATACGGTATAGAGAGATCTGACATTTTTAAAGGGAGAATATCTCCAGATCGTTTTACAGGGAGTCGTGCTTGGTGAAAGAAGAAATCTATATTATTGACGGCAGTGCTTATATCTATCGGGCCTATCATGCCGTGGCTCCCTTGTCCAACAGTAAGGGGATGCAGACCAATGCGGTCTTCGGCTTTATCAATATCCTCCGGCGTTTGATTCGGGAAAAAAGCCCGCGCTATCTGGCGGTGGCCTTTGACAGTCGCGGCCCGGTTTTCCGCCATGAAATCTATCGGGAATACAAGGCGAACAGGCCGCCCATGCCGGCGGACCTCGCCGAGCAGATTCCATATATCAAACAGTATGTGGCCGCCGCCAATATCCGTGTTCTGGAACAGGCCGGGGTTGAGGCGGATGATCTCATTGCCTCAGCTACCCAGTCGTTACAACGTGCCGGACATAAAATAATCATTGTTTCCGGCGACAAAGATCTGTTGCAATTGGTTGGAGATGATGTGGTCATGTGGGATCCGATGAAAGACAAGTTCATGGATGCCCTGGAGATCCTGAAAAAATACAATGTCACACCCGCCCAGCTCCTTGATTGCTTTTCCCTGATTGGCGATAGCTCCGACAATGTGCCGGGGATAACTGGTATTGGCCCGAAAACTGCTGAAAAATTGATCAATCAATTCGGTTCGCTGGACGGGATGTATGAGAATATTGAATCGATTCCGCAGGCAAAGATGGTCGACCGCCTGGTCGAAGGCCGTCCGTCGGCCTATCTGGCAAAAGAACTGATCCGTCTCAAGGTTGACGTACCTGTGCCGGAGAGGCTGGTGGACTATGCCCTGGGAAACCCTGATAGCGAGTTGCTTCGTGAGATATACACGGAACTCGAGTTTGTGAGTTTTCTGAAAGAAATTAAATCGTTCACGGCGGTCCCCCAGGAAGGTTTTTCATGTGTGCAGACAATTGAGCAGCTGGCCTATGTTGCAGGAATCCTGCAGTCTGCCGAGCTGATAGCCCTGGATACCGAAACGACCTCGCTGGACGCCCGGACGGCAAAACTTGTCGGTATTTCTCTGTGCGTCGATCTCGATCGGGCCTGGTATATTCCCGTCGGTCACCGTGATGCCGACGGAAAACTGTTGCCTGGACAATTGGAGATATCCCGGGTGTTCGAATATCTCGGGTCTTTTCTGCAGTCTCCTCAATTGGCAAAGGTCGGACATAATCTCAAATACGATTACACCGTCCTGCTGCAGGACTGCAAACTGGCCCTGGCTGGTCCTCTTTTCGATACCCTTTTAGCAGCGTATCTTCTCGATGAATCCGGCAGCTCCTATAAACTTGACGATCTCTGTCTGGCGAGGGACATACGCCTGACGTCCTTTGAGACGGTGGTTGGCGGCGATAAACGCCCTGACTGCTTTGCCTATGTCGATATGCAGGCTGCCTGTGCCTACAGCTGTGAAGATGTCTACGCCGCCCTCCTTCTCTGGCGGGAATTTGAACCGCGCCTTAGGGAGATGCAACTCTTTCCGCTTTTTGCGGAAGTAGAAATGCCGCTTATACCGATCCTGGCCAGGATGGAAGTGGCCGGGATTACAATTGATCACAAGGTGTTGGCGGAATTGTCGAAGGAGTTCGCGCAAAAACTTGTCGAGCTTGAACGGCAGATCTACAATCTTGCAGGGAGGGAATTCAATATCAACTCACCAAGGCAACTGGGCCAGATACTTTTTGATGAGCTGCATCTGCCTTGGGGGCGAAAAAACAAGACGGGTTATTCCACAGATGTACGGGTCCTGGAAAAATTGGCGAATAAACATGATTTACCGGCCAGGATTCTCGACTACCGAACCCTGGCGAAACTCCAGTCGACCTATGTGGAAAAACTGACGGCCCTGCAGGATCCTGAAACCGGGAGGGTGCACACATCGTATAATCAGGCAGTCGCGGCAACCGGTCGACTGTCGAGCACTAATCCGAACCTGCAGAATATCCCTATTCGTTCGGAGGATGGCAACCGCATTCGCCAGGCCTTTGTCCCGGCTGCAGATCTGGTGTTTCTCTCAGCAGATTATTCTCAGATCGACCTGCGCGTCCTGGCGCACTTTTCACAAGACCCGGTCCTTCTCCGTGCTTTCCGAGCCGGCGAAGATGTTCATGCCCGGACGGCGGCAGAGATTTTTGGGGTATCGCCTCTTCTCATAACTTCTGAGATGCGCCGGGTGGCCAAGACCATCAATTTCGGCATTGTCTATGGGATGAGCAGTTTTGGTCTTTCAGAACAGCTCAACATCAGCAGAAAAGAGGCGCAGACCTTCATCGACCGCTATTTCCGCTATTATGCGGGAGTCAAACAATTCATGATCGATATTGTAGTCAGGGCCAGAAAAGACGGATATGTCAGCACCCTACTGAACCGTCGCCGCAACCTGCCTGAGATAGACAGCAGCAACAGAGTCAGGCGTGAGTTCTCCGAGAGGGTTGCCATAAATACGCCTATCCAGGGAACGGCTGCTGATATTATTAAATTGGCCATGCTTGCGGTCGACAAGGTGATTTATAAGGAGCAGCTTTCTGCCAAGTTGTTGCTGCAGGTGCATGACGAGCTGGTCTTTGAACTTCCGCCGGCGGATGTGGACCCCACCCTCGAGCGTATCCGGACAGCGATGGAGCAGGCCCTGCAACTCGATGTACCTTTGGTGGTCAACTGTACAGTCGGCCAAAGCCTGGCTAAATAATGTTTCAGTTCAGGCCAACTGGCAGTGTATCAGGTGGGTTTTGCAGATATGTGATGAGGAATGTGATGCGTGACAAAGAGATGATGGAGATTGTCAAAGAAATTGAGCTGTTTATCCAGTATGGGGTGGCCGAGGATATGCGAACCCGGGCCGTGAATGTGCTTGACAGATATCGTCAGAATGCTGTTGCCTTGCGTCTCCTGCATGAGTTTTATCGTTCGTTGCCGGAGGCCAGGGAAGAGCCGGTCCTCCGTATGGTGCAGATCGACTCGCATCAGGGGGTGCTGTTGCTTGGCGTGATAACGGTTTCGTATCATTATCTTTACCTGGTCACTGCAGACGAGGTGATTTTTCTTGGCGAAAAAGGGCAGGAGGTTGAAGACGATGTTGTGGCATTCTTTGGCTATCCGGATACTGAAGAACTGCACAAAATCTGCCGGAATCTCTCGGAGCTTGAGGATTACAATTCCCATAGTCGCTCCGGCAGGATGAAATGCCCGGTTTGTTCGGTCCTTGAAGAAGAATACCATCACCTTGGTTGTTCCGTTGAGGTCTGTCCTTGGTGTGGCGGGCAGTTAAACAGATGCAATTGCCGTTTTGATCAGCTTGGCGTTGAACAAATCAGTAACGAAGAAGAAGTCCTGAAATTCCGGCAGTTGTTGGTTGCCAAAGGCCGCATCCGTTTTGCCAGAGAACAGTCCCCGTCCTATCCGAGTGCCGGAGATGGTTTGGATTGAGATAAGGAGAGTGGGGTGGCAGCCGGCAAGATTTTGGGTTGAGAGAGAGGATCTTGGCATTGGCAGCGAGAGGGGGAGATTCCCCCTCTCGCTTTGCCTTGTTCTTGGAAGCTACCGAGTGCCGGTGACACTCTTCAAATACTGATAAAGATCACTGTCTGAAGAAAGAACGAGCGAAGTGTTGCTGCCGACAATTGACTTATAGCTTTCAAGTGTCTTTTGGAAGGCATAGAATTCCGGGTCCTGGTTATAAGCCAAGCCATAGATTTTCGTGGCTTCGGCATCGGCCTTACCCCGGATGCCAAGGGCGTCCCTATTTGCCCCCGAAAGGATCTGTTTGAGTTCCCGTTCCACTTTACCGAGGATCTCGGCCTTCTGACCTTCACCCATCGAGCGTTTCTCTGCCGCGATACGTTTTCTTTCCGATATCATCCTGTTATAAACCGTTTGCTGAACGGAATCGATGTAATTCACCCGCTTGATCATGACATCAATGAGAGTGATCCCATACTGCGGGGTCATTTTGGCTGCCTGGTCACGGACACTAATGCCAATTTTATCGCGTCCTTGTTTTGGCTTCGTGCCGATATTGTCAGTTGTTGGTGACATCGTTTTCGATGTCCAATCAGAGCTGCGAATAATCTCGATGAGGTTATTTTTGTTGACCATGTCGCGGATGGTACCGTCGATGATGTCGTCCAACATCGATTGAGCCCTGGCCTCCGTCTTGACAGCCTGCATGAATTTCAGGGCATCGGAAATCCGCCAGCGGGCTGTAACATCCAGGAAGACATAGGTCTTGTCATTTGTCGGGATCTGATTCGGTTCACCGTCCCAGATGAGAATTTTCTTTTCAAAAACATTGGCGATCTGGATGAACGGCATCTTAAGATGCAGTCCCGCATCTGTCACCGGTTTGCCGACCGGCGCACCGAACTGGGTAAGAACAACCTGTTTGCCTTCTTCAAGGATGTAAAAACCATCATAGACAATGATGATTGCCAGAAGAATCAGACCAGCGAGAAAAAAACGTGCTATATGTTTCATGCGAGTTTCCTTTATGAAATATCCGTCTATTTGGCTTGGGCCGGAAGTATGTCTTTCCCACCGGTAAGATTCAGAAGCGGGAGAGGTGACTGGTTGTCCTTATCAATCACATAGACCGATTGCACTCCAGGCAGGATTTCCTGCATGGTCTCAAGGTACATACGTTTGCGGGTCACATCTGGGGCGTTCTTGTATTCCTTGAGAATATCGAGAAATCTTCCTGTCTCGCCTTTGGCATCGTTGATTCGGGCCGCAGCGTAGCCGTAAGACTCCTCCACGATTTTCTTTGCATCACCGCTCGCCTTCGGGATAACCCGGTTGTAGGTCTCCTGTGCCTCGTTCACCAGGCGCTTCATGTCCTGATCAGCCTCGTTGACTTCATTGAACGCCGGTTTAACAGGATCAGGCGGATTGATGTCCTGGAATTGCACGGTAACCACGCCCACTCCTGCTTCAAGTTTATTCAGTAGGGTCTGCAGCTCTTTCTTGACCTCTGCGGCAAGGAGTTCTCGATAGCTGAGGACATAGTCAAAGTCCATATTGCCAACGACGCGTCGTGTGACACTTTCAGAGGCATCCCGCACCGCCTGTTGGACATTTTGCACCTTAAACAGGAACGAGTAGGGCTCATTCACCTTGTATTGAACAATCCAGGCCACGTTGATGACGTTTTTATCAGCGGTCAACATAAGTGATTCGACCTCGTAGCCAGTTCTGTCGAAGGTCGACTGCTGGCCGGGAATCCTGCTGCGAAAACCGAATTCTTCTTTCCGGATGGTTTCCGTGTCAACCTTGTGGAGGGAGTCAACATAAGGGACCTTGAAATGCAAGCCGGAGGTGGTGGTTCGCAGATATTGGCCCAAGCGCAGAACTACGCCAACTTCACCGGGAGAGATCTTGAAAAACGACAGATACACCCCCTGCAGGATGATCAAAACCAACAGGATGGTAAGGATTTTGCCAACATTTGCAAAAGGATTTGAGGGAGTATTCGTTGAATTTCCACCGTTTCCTTGAGGTGCCGGTTTTTTTGATTCAGAGAAAAAATCCTGCAGTTTTTTTATCAGCTGGGCCACCAATTCTTCGGGAGTTTGAGGCTTGTTCCTTTTGCCCCAGGGTGGTTGTTGATCTTGATTGGACATAGACATTTTCTCCTAATCTGGTTTGTCGTGGTTGATGGTCAATTCGCCGGGAGAGCTTGACCAATTAGCGGCACTCTCTAGAAGGGACTTTTTTTCTGCTGTAATTATTTGATAATAATAGCAGATAATAGAGAGTAAGTATTCATCCGGCAGAATGCAAATCAAATCTTTGTTGAGTGGTTCCTCTATTCATTCAGGGAGGTTTTGAGACATCATCCAGAATCCGCAACAGAATTCATCTGCCATGCCTGAGGCATGAAAATGCGGACTACGGGCGATGTCTTGGGAGCCGAGCCCCAGAGAAGATCTTGTCTGGCAAGAGAGAAAAGGACCTACAAATGGCGTTTCTTTCTCTCCTTGGTCGGGTGAGTTTCCCGGTAAACAGTAAACCGGAAATGTCCAGATTACTGTTCGTGCAATGGACGAGAAAAGATTTTTTCGATAAAGTTACCTCAATAAAAATATACCGACAGATATGATTAAGTACAATTTGAATGATAAAATATATAAAACATTACTTTAAGTGTGTGTTTATATTTACCATTTTAAATGGAAGGCCATTTCTCGCAATCATTGCACAAACTGCGGGGTATTGAGATTGACGCGAGAATGAAAACAGGTTCTATCATTCTCTGAATATGACAGCAGCCCCTTTTCGCGAAAAGGTCTGAGGTATGAAGGTTCGAAAAAAAGGCAAAAAGGTGGAGGGATTTCTGCAGGAATAAAGATGCTCGGGTCACCGCCTGCTCATGAGAGAAGGTGGTAACCCGGAAGGAAAGAAAGATCAGCTGAGAGAATCTATGGCCACCACCGGACCGAATTTCTCCCGTAAAAGGGTCAGTTCGGCCTTTTGCCTGCTGTAGATATCATAGAGTCGTCCGGGGATATCTGCTTCTTTGCTGTAGGCCTCATGCTGCATGTCAATGCGGTCAATGATTTTTTCAACATAGAGGGCAAACTGCATGTCGTAGAGCGATTTCGGATACTCTTTCTTTATGGCTTGAAAGAGGGGCTGCAGGTCGTTGTATTTGGGCAAGATACCGATGGGGGTGTGTACGCCCTCAACATCGCCATGGGCATATAACTCAAGCCAGCACAACCAGGCCTTGACGTCTTTTTTCTCCCCGAGCAATCCGTTTCCTGAGCCGTTTCTGTTTTCATGAGTGAGGAAATAATTCAATCCGGCCATAACCGGTCTTCCCGCTTTGCTGAATTTCGAGGAGTTGAAAAATATGAATTGGGCATCCATATAGTCAGCCAGAGCCCCTGGGATAAATGGGGCATTGGCCCATGGCTGACGGCGTACACCTGTCGCCCCGACCTCGGTTGCCGTGGCCATTGAGACTACGGAGGCCCCGATTACCACGCCTTCGTCGGGGGTCTTGGCCACCCAGACCGGCGGCATGGTGTCGGCGTCACGGCCTGAGTAGGTGATGATCTTGATTGGAGCCCCCTGCGGATCTTCGGCAATCTGGCTGGCATGGTTGGCAATGGCCGAGGCCAGGAGGGTGCATCGGGAATTTTTATGGGACATGGGGATAGGGTTGCCCTGGCTGTCCTTTTTGCCCTCAAACCATTCACCCTGAAAATTGACACCGCGTTGCGGGGCAGGTTCGCCATTGCCGGCCCATTGCGGCGTACCCGTGTCGTCGACGAGGACATTAGACCAGATCACCTCGGTGCCCTCTCCCCGCAGACAAGCCATAAGGTAGGGGTCACCTTCACGGTTGACATCTTCAACAATACCAAAGATCCCTTTCTCGGGATTGATAGCCCGTAATGAGCCATCTTTGGCGATCCAGAGCTGGGCCAGGTCATCACCGATGAAATCGGTACCGACCATGGCGGTGGTTGTCTTGCCGCAACCGGAAGGTGCGGCTCCGGCGAAGAAGGTTTTACGTCCACCTGGGCCTGTGAGGCCGGTGATAAACATATGTTCTGACAGCTGTTCTTCAACTTTGAAGTAGGTGGTATAATCCACGGTAAAGCGATGATTGCCTTTCTTGAGCAGAAGTGTATTTCCGGCATAGGTGCAGAACGTGGAATAGGTGGTCATCCAGCTTCTGTCCATATAGATTCTGGCATTTGGCACATTTTCCGGTCGGTTGGGACCTTCGGCGTGGAGGTTGGTATAAAAGAGTCCAGCCCGGGTGGCTTCGTCATCAAATTGCCGATAACAATTGCGGTACAGGAGTTCCGCCGAGTGAAGGACATAGGCCGAGGACGAAATCTCGATAGCCGGCTGGGCAGCTTCCGCCCCGACAGGGCCACGGCTGTAAAAGCCGATCATCATGATCTTGTCGGCCATGATTCCTTGCATATATTTCCTTACATAGTCAAGGGCCTCGGAACGCAGAACGGATTTGGCAAGTGAGCTCATCTTCTCGCCTTCGTTGATGATGTAATAGGTCTGATTTACCAGGCGGGCCTGGTCTTCAGGAAGGTCGAAGTGAATAGTATGGCCGGTTTTCGCGAGTTTTCTTTCTTCACCTTTTTTGATTGAATAGTCCCGTATCCACTGAACGTCTTCACTGCTGCCGGTATTGATGAATACACTGCCCGGATTGCAGATCGAGATAGCGTTGGCGATTTTGATGAGGGCATCCTCGTTCTTGATCTGTGAGAGTTTGCCACTGTTTGTTGCGTCCAGTCTTTTTTCAAATAGCGCTTTAGCGGCGGCAAGGGATTTGATCTCACCCACAACTTCAAGAATGTCGTCACCTTTCTTGAGCTCAAGCATTCTTAACTCCTTAAAAAAATAGGGTAAATAGATTGCGCGTAATCAATCGAGAAAGATCGAGAGAAGAGCCTGCTGAAAAACTTCCTCATAATAGGTCGTTTTGCAGCACCAGTCAAGGCATAGATAGGAAGAAATATTTCAGAAAATCACGATCCTCATGGCAGCTTTTGTTGCTATAACCTGATGAAAATCTGTGCAATAATCAATAAGAAAAGTGGCTCTATATAATACTCAGTAAAAATTGGGATGGAAACGCGCCCATGCAGGCATAGCGGCAAAAAGTTCACGCTATCTCCGCATGTAGGCGCGAATGCTGTGGTAAGGCCGGAAAGCAACAT
>JANOIV010000246.1:0-1926 GCA_031407875.1 Desulfobulbaceae bacterium
GGCGCCGGTGGGACAGGCGGCGACGCACCAGGGGTTCTCGCAATGAAAGCAGAGCATGAAGACGAAGGCGGTTCGCGGCAGACCGCCGATCAGTTTCGGGCCAACATCGACGATCTGACACAAACGCGGGCCCGGCGGCAGACTTTTATTGGACTTGCATTGGATTTCGCAGGCATGGCAGCCAATGCATTTGCGGGTATCCTGGGCGAGATGGTACCGGCTCATGAAAATTCTCCTTTAGGCAAAAGTTCAACACAACATGGGATGAGTCCCAATGAGATCTGGGCCGCGAAATAGTAAGTTCCGTACCAGGGCGGTTTCCCTGAACGGGTCATCCACTTTCCGCAGATTTGGGAAAAGAGCAATGCGTCCGGAGTAAACGAGCTGCGGGTGGCAGCCTCTTCGGGCATGGGAAGGGGAATGTTTCGGCAAGAATATCGTTGTCTGCCTCCCGGCGCAACATCGGTGTTTCGCTTGCAATCCGGTGTTTCGCTTACAATCATTCGTATGGGCATAATATATGCATGAAAAGAAAGGGAACAATAAAATTTCAGGGGCTGGGGCAATTTATTTGCCGCAGTCCTCAGTCACCCATCTCGGCCATATAGGCGTCGAGGGTGCCCTCAAGGGCGAGTTTATGTTTCGCCTCCTCCTGGCAAAGCATCTTGAAGACCTTTCGAGCTCCCTCGTCTTCGGCCCTAGCGAGCAGGAGATTATAGAGAGCCAGTGCCTTTTCCTCCCGTTGGGCGGCGAGCATGAGGATGTCGCGGTAAGGCATGCCCGGAGTGTAGGCGAGGTCCGCCACATAGTTGCTGCGCTTGATGTCGGTGATCCAGGTGAACCGATAGTCGTCCAGGGCACTGCCTGCGTCGCCGCTTTTGAGGTTTTCGAGAATCCGGCGGTGCTGGTCTTCTTCACTGGCGAGCTGAAAAAAGAAGTGCTTTTTTCCTTCCCGGACTTCTTTTTCGCCAACCCTGCGATAAAAGTCGGCGGCCTCTTGTTCCTGGGAGATGGCGAAATCGATGATGGCGGTCAGGTTATTAAAATCCATAGGTCGTCTTCAAGGTCAGTGAGGTGTGATAGGGGGTAATAGGTAGGTGCTTTCTTCGGAGCTCCTAAAAAAGCCCTTTCCAATGAAGAGCCATCCGATCCGATGTATCATAAGTCCTTTCCCAACATAGGTCTTGCAATTATTTTCGCCCCAACTGGCATAGGAGCAGTCACTCTGCATCGTCGGATAATCTGACAACACGACAGTACCATACTGATCGACAAACACGGCAGACGGGAAGATGATGCATCTTGAATCGGTTTCTTCCCGCTGCCGTTTTGTTCTTTTCGCGACCTGCATGCGGCACGACAGGTGAAGTCGAAGGCATGAAACCTCATTTCATCCCTTCGACTTGAGGTCTTGATACCACCGGAGTTATTGCTCCCGAGAGGAGGTATTAATAGAGACCCAACAGGTTGCCGGCCAGCAGGGTAAGACCGACACAGGCTACGCGTTTGACGACCAGCGGGCTCACCCGTTTGGCGATCTGCGGAGCGATATAACCGCCCAGCAGGGCTGCCGGGAACATGGCGAGGAAAAAAATCAGATCGAAATTACCGAACTGATAATGCCGCATCGTGCTGACCGAGGTGTTGAAAAAGATGGCCAGCAGTGAACTGCCGACAACAAGGTACATGGGCAGGCGCAGGGCTACGGTCATCAGCGGCACCATAAACGGTCCGCCACCGAAGCCGAACATCGACGATATAATGGCGATGAAAAAGCCACCAAAACAGCCGACCACCATATTGACCTGAAATTCCTGACCCCAAAATTCTACTTTCATATCGGATTCCTCCTTGTAGTGACCGATTATTTGCCTTTAGCCGCTTCTTCAGCGCGTTTCTTGAATTCCTTGAGAATGGCCTGTTCCT
>JANOIV010000254.1:0-2945 GCA_031407875.1 Desulfobulbaceae bacterium
AAGCGATATTCACTGCTTCATGGATATAGTGGCCAAAAATGCAGGGGTGTATGCCGCAGATCATACATCGCCTATGTCCGATCTCCTTGAAGAGATTGAGCGCTTTACTCTGACAAAGACACCCTATCCAAGCATGCTAACCGGACGAGTCGAAGGTAAATTCCTCCAAATGGCAGTTCAACTGTCCAATGCCCAGGACATAGTTGAAGTCGGTACTTTTACCGGCTATTCGGCTCTAGCCATGGCCGAAGTACTCTCCCCTGATGGAAAAATCCTGACAATCGAACACAATACAGACCACGCGAATATTGCGCAGGGGTTCTTCGACAGAAGTCTCTGCAGCAATAAAATTACGTTACGTAGAGGTGAGGCTCTGGAAATCCTGAGAACTTTACCGGATGCAAAAACCGACCTTGTCTTTATCGATGCCGATAAGCACAACTACAGCGCATATTACAGAGAATCGATGAGGTTGTTGCGGTATGGCGGCTTAATCCTTGCCGATAATGCCCTGTGGTATGGCAGGGTACTTGATCCGAAGGACGATGAGAGTAGAGCAATAGCAGATTTCAATGAATTGGTGAAAGCAGACGATCGGGCTGAAAAGGTGTTCCTTACAATTCGTGACGGAATTTACCTTATCAGAAAACGTGCCAGTGTTGAGTGAAGCTCAGCGTTCGCTCGCAGTAGAGGAGTGTAACCTTATGATTCTCTATGATCCCAGTATTCCGGCGAGCCTGACCGAGTTCGGCATCCTGATCCCCATCCGAAACAGTCGTACTCTCAATACATTTCAAGCGCTCCTCGCCGACCCCGATTTGAGATGCCGGCAAAAGGATTGGCATCGGAACCGCATTGTCGAGACGCTGACCCGAGAGGATGTATTGCGGGTCCATTCGGCGGATTATGTGGAACGGCTGTACACAGCAGGGCTTGAACAGGAGATTATCGCCACTTTCGAACTGATTGACGCCGAAGGCAAATACTACCGCTATGCCCCGGAAACAGCCACTCGGCCACTTGCCGATCTTTTCCAGCGAATCCTGATCAAATCGGCCGGCACGGTCCAAGCCGCGCGGCTCGCCCTGCAATATGGGTTCTGCTTCTCCTTCACCGGCGGGGCCCATCACGCCCAGTACGATTTCGGTAATGGTTTCTGTCTGATCAACGATGTCGTCATTGCCGCCCGCAAGCTGCAGTTTGAAAAAAAAGTTGATAGAATTTTGATCATCGATGTCGATGCCCACAAGGGGGATGGCACCGCCGCCCTCACAGAAGGCGACGACTCTATCCGGACCTTGAGTGTGCATATGGCCCGAGGCTGGCCGCTGGATTGTCCGGCACTTCTTGCCGACGGTAGAGTCAATCCTTCATTTGTCCCCAGTGATATCGATATCCCCATTGAAAGCGGTGAAGAGCGGTATTACCTGGCGAGGCTGGGCGCTGGTCTTCGACAACTGGCAGACGGCAAGGCAGCCGATCTTGCCATTGTCGTTTGCGGGGCCGACCCGTATGAAAAAGACGAGTTGCCTTCTGCGGCTCTCCTCAAGCTTTCCTTGAGTCAGATGTTTGAACGGGACAAGATGATCTACAACTGGCTCATAGAGCGCAACATCCCGGCCGTCTTCCTGATGGCCGGTGGCTATGGCGATGATGTCTGGCGGGTTTATGCGCAGTTTTTACAGTGGGCATTGCGCCAACGGTATGGGCTTGCCGGAGGATCGGCAACGTGAGGCGAAATTCGCCGGTTTCGTTATTTTGTAAGGAGTCGAGCCCTTTGTTTTCCATAGAGCATTCCGCTGAGAGTCGAATGCGGAAACTTCCAAACAAGTTGTAGGGCAAAGTGATATGAACGCCGTTTGTGTTATAATAGGTGTTTGTGGTCTTTCCCCCATTCGGGCTGCCACAGTCACAGTGAAGACCAGAACGCCGTTTGTGCAGGTTGTGGCAATGTAGTTACCTTTACTAAGTGGCCTCGCCAAATGCACTTTGCCTCAATATCCTGGCTACCTGAAAAGACAACCCATCCTTCTTGGCCTGACATGAAACAAAAAACCGCTCATTCCACTACCGATCGTACGGCAGAAATAATTCCTCCATACCCGGACGCAAGCGATATCTCCCTCGATCTGCGTCCGGTGCTGCATCCTTTGTTCCAGGCCTTGCCCGACGGTATATCCGAATTTACTTTTGCCAACATCTACTTGTTCAGAGAGCAGCACAACTACAGCTTAACACGGGCTCCGGAAGGGATTGTGATCATCCTCGGCCAGGACGGGGATCGTCGGTTTTTCATGTGTCCTTTTGGCTTACCGGACAAAGCGTTTCTCAATGTGCTGATGATGAACCACCAAAGGATGAAATGCGTTTCCGCATCCCAGAAGACAGTTTTGACAGCTATGGGCTTTTCGGTTACCGAGGACCGGGATAATTTTGATTATCTCTACTCTCGAGAGGAACTGGCCGAACTGACTGGCAGAAAATTTCAGAAAAAACGAAATCTTATCAAGGCTTTTATAAATAATTACAATTATGAAGGCCGCCCCCTGCTGCAAGAGTTGTTGCCAGATGCGCTGAAGATCCTCGATGCCTGGCGTAACGAGCATCAATCAATGGGTGATTACAGCGCGGCCAGGGAGGCTCTGGAGAAATGCGAGGAACTCCAGCTATGCGGCGGGATTTACTATGTCGATGGACAACCTGCAGCCTATTCCCTTGGCGAGGAACTGGCGCGTGGAACAAGTTTCGTGATTCATTTCGAAAAGACGCTCAACCAGTACAAAGGGATGTACCAGTTTATCAATCAGGCTTTTGCTTCCATCATCCCCGATTCCTATACAACCCTGAACCGTGAGCAGGACTTGGGAGACGAGGGACTGCGACATGCCAAGCATAGCTATCGACCAATTAGTTATGTGGCAAAATATCAGGGCCGTCTTCAAGAT
>JANOIV010000267.1:0-44037 GCA_031407875.1 Desulfobulbaceae bacterium
TTTCCACAGGTCCTTTGGAAGGGACCAACAACAAGATCAAGACATTGCAAAAACAGGCATATGGTTTTCGGGATTTGGAGTTCTTTAAACTGAAAATCTATGCCCTTCATGAATCCAGGTACGCTTTAGTCGGATGAACCAGAAATAATCCTTCTTCTCCGGACCGTAGCGAAGTTTTTGAATGCGCAGGATGGCCCGTTTCTGGGCCTCGGCATGGGACAATTCACCGGATGTTTCCCGTTCATAATACGACTCAAGCAGGCTCCAGACCGTTTCTGTCAGTTCTCGGATCATTTCCTGCTTTCTGTTGAGAAAACTTTCTTCAAGCTGCGGCAGCAAGATATGAAAAATAGCGATAACGAACAGCAGAATGGTGAGCAATGCCGGCAGGACTATGCGGCGCGATGTCTTGGTGGAGAGCTTCCTCATCGTTTTTTCAGGCATGGCGGTACCTGTCGGTAAAATCCAGGCAAAATAGCCAAATATTCCTTATTCAAGTATGTAGCAAGAAATTCAGATAATCAATATTTCATAACTGCATCGCAAAAAAAATCTATGGTTGAGGGGCCGAACGGTTGAGGTGTTGAGGGCTACGGTATACTCACAGGGATAGATCTAACAGTTGGGCCGGTCGACAGACCATGAGTTGGCAAAAAGAGGAATTATCGAGAACGATTCTCCCTTTGCGATTGCTTTTTCCGGTCGCTTTAGGTAATCCCTGTAACCAGCGGGACGTTTGCTTGTTTCGCCACAACAGCAAGGGAGCCAAGTCGACCGCGAACGGTAGGCAATCCGGATCATTCTTCCCCTTATTCCGCCCACGACCGACCCATGCCTTTTCTCGAACTGGATTCCCGGTATCGTCTCCATTACCAGCGGATTGACGGCCCGTCAAACCGGCCCTGTCTGGTCTTTCTCCACGAAGGATTGGGTTCCATTGCCCAGTGGCAGGATTTCCCCCTGCAACTCTGCGCCCGTACCGGCTGTCCGGGCCTGGTCTACGACCGACTCGGTTACGGCCAGTCTTCGCAGCTCTTGCGACCCCGCACCATCCATTATCTCCACGAGTACGGGCTGTTCGAACTGCCCCGGGTCGTCGAGGCCCTGCTGCCGGACCAGCCGTTCCTGCTTGTCGGTCATTCCGATGGCGGCAGCATCAGCCTCATCTTTGCCGCCGAGCAACCTTCCCATCTTCTGGGTATTATTACCGAGGCGGCCCATGTCTTTGTCGAGGAGGTCACCATCGCCGGCATTCGCAAGGCCGAGGCGGCCTTTGCCCTGGGCAGGCTGACCGGTCTCGCCCGCTACCACGGCGACAAGACCGAGGAACTGTTCACGGCCTGGTCCGGAACCTGGCTGAGCCGCTGGTTTGCCGCCTGGAACATCGAATATCTCCTGCCCTCGGTCAAGGTGCCGCTGTTGGTGCTGCAGGGGAATGAGGACCAGTACGGCACCCCGGCCCAGGTGGAGGCCATTGTCGGCAAATCGGGGGGAAAAGTCACTCCGTTGCTGCTCGAAGCCTGCGGCCATGCTCCCCATCTTGAGTTTCTCGAACTGACCCTGGAACACATGTCAAGCTTCGTCAACCGTGTCTGCGCCATCGGATAGAGCAATGTGTTCTGCCTCAACCAGGGCGGTTGCAGCTTGCAACTATTTGTGCTTACAGGGATTTTCTAGAAAGTTTTTTCTAATGAAAAATCGGCGATGCCCTGCAAAGCAGGGTTCAAAACCGAGGCGGGGCAGTACCGGCCAGATTCCCGAGATGGAAAACTGTCCGGTCGCCGGGTGAGGGACTCTTCTCCGTTTATCGTCCCTCAAAGATCTTCCGGCTGCGCTTGACCGCGCAGAGGTCGCCGCACATGGTGCAGGTGTCCTGGTCGAGGGGTTGGGAGGAGGCCCGGTAGGCCTTGGCCTTGTCGGGGTCGATGGCCAGCTCGAACATCTTGGTCCAGTCCAATTCCTTCCTGGCGTGGCTCATGGCGTTGTCCCAGTCGATGGCGCCGGGGATGCCCTTGGCGACATCGGCGGCATGGGCGGCGATGCGGGCGGCGATGATGCCCTCCTTCATATCGTCGGCATCGGGCAGGCGCAGGTGCTCGGCCGGGGTGACGTAGCAGAGGAAGTCCGCGCCGTAAGTGGCGGCCAGGGCGCCGCCGATGGCCGAGGTGATGTGGTCGTAGCCGGGGGCCACGTCGGTGACCAGCGGGCCAAGGACGTAGAACGGCGCGCCGTGGCAGAGCTTTTTCTCCAGCTGCATGTTGGCGACGATCTCGTTCAGCGGCACATGGCCCGGTCCCTCGATCATCACCTGGACATCGGCCTGCCAGGCCCGTTTGGTCAGTTCGCCGAGGACGATCAGTTCCTGGATCTGGGCCGCATCGGTGGCGTCGCGCAGGCAACCGGGGCGAAGGCCGTCACCGAGGCTCAAGGTGACGTCGTAGTCCCGGCAGATATCGAGCAGGCGGTCGAAGTGGCTGAAGAAGGGGTTTTCCGCCTCGTTGGCCTCCATCCAGTCCACCAGCAGGGAGCCGCCCCGGCTGACAATATGGGTGAGACGGGGATTACGGCGCAGACGCTCTACTGCCATCCGGGTCAGGCCGGCGTGGATGGTCATGAAATCGACCCCGTCTTCGGCATGGATCTTCACCACATCGAAAAAGTCATCCACCGAGATGCTCGCCACATCCTTGCCGTAGCGGGCTACCGCGTCATAGACCGGCACCGTGCCGATCATCACCGGGCTGATGGCTACGGTCCGCTGCCGGAAGGCCCGCGTATTCCCAAAGGTGCTGAGATCCATGATCGCATCCGTCTTGAGTTCGATCGAGCGGCGGACCTTGTCGAGTTCGGCCTCGACGTTGCAGCAGTCCTCCGAGACCCCGAGATTGACGTTGATCTTGGTGGAGAGTCCGGCGCCAATTCCCTTAGCCACGAGGCCCACATGGTTGCGGTTGGCGGGGATGGCGATCCGGCCCGCCGCGATTCGGTCGAGCAGGTCGTCCTGATGGATGGATTCGACGGTCAGCACCTGCTGCATCTGTTTGGTGACGATGCCTTGCCGGGCGGCGGCCATCTGGGTGAAAAAGGTCATGGAAAGGTCCTCCTGGGAGAAAGCTGAAATAGTATTCTGTTGCGGCGATGTGTCTGTACCCGGCCGTTCTTACGACCGACCGGGTGCAAGCAGGGCGGCCTGCAGCCTGCGGACCGTGGCGGTGATGTCCTCGGCCCCGACGATCTCGGTGACGAGCGCGACTGTGCGGGCCCCGCGGCGGACGACCTGAGCTATGTTGTGTTCCTTGATGCCGCCGATGGCCACAAAGGGCAGGGGGCAGGAGCGCACGACATGATCCAGATAGGCAAGGCCGACCGGGGCGCAGACATCGTCTTTGGTGGCAGTGGCGAAGATCGGCCCGACGCCGATATAATCCGCCCCGGCTGAAACGGCGGCTGCGGCTTGCTCCGGGCTGTGGGTTGACAGGCCGATGATTTTATCTTTCCCGATCAGCTCGCGGACCGCCGCCACCGGCAGGTCGTCCTGGCCGACATGGACCCCGTCGGCACCGACCAACCGGGCGATATCGCAATAATCGTTGACGATAAACAGGATGCCTGCCTCGCGGGTGATTTCGCGGATTTCGCGGCACTCGGCGAGCATTGCGGCAAAGCTTTTTGCCGGGCGTTTCTCCCGGTACTGGATGATGCCGATGCCACCGGCAATCATCGCCTTCACCACCTTGATGTTGCTGCGGCCGCGGGAATACTTCTCGGCGGTGATGCCGTAGAGGCCAAACGGTAGCGTCGGATTTTCTGAATATCTATCTGTCATAATAGCCACCTCGTTTCAAGATGATATCGGTCATGCTACCCGCCACGGCGAGCACCTTGTGGGCAAAAAGCGGCGCTGAGGCGCAGTCGCTGGCAAAGTCGCCGACAATAAAACAGTTGCCCAACTTCTGCACCCGGATGTCCTCCAGGTCGTGGCCGGCGATGCCGCAGGCGGAGACGACGATCCGCTCCCCGTCGGCCAAAGCCTCCAGCAGCATCTTCTTGTCGGTCTGGTGGTCGAGGCCCTCAACCACCAGCGGGCAATCGGCGAAGATTGCCTGGCAATTTATCGGATCTATTCGGATCGTCACGGTCTCGATCTCTATATCGGCCCGGATGCGGCGCAGGTTCTCCGCCAGCATCTCCACCTTGAGTCGGCCGACCTGATCGTGGAAATAGAACTGGCGGTTGAGGTTGCTTGCCTCCACCCGGTCGAAATCGACGATCTTCAGGCCCGAGACGCCGCTGCGTACCAGGTTGAGCGCCACATTGGAGCCGATGCCGCCGACTCCGGCGATGCCGATCTTCATCAGATCATATCCCAGTCTTTAAAGACCGGCTGGTAGCCGTGGGCGACGATGGCGGCGGCCACCTCGTCGACTGTCCGGTTGTCGGTGATCTCGAACTGGGGGCTCTGGGCCATCTGGCTTTCGGCATAACCGCCGACCCCGGTGTAGGAACCGGCCGAGTAGCGGGTGGCCCCCAGATGCAGGAGGTGATCCCGGAACCGGGCATTCTCCCGGGTCGAGATGGTGATCCCGGCCCGCGGCGAAAACAGGCGCAGGGCGGTCATGAACTGGACAAAGGCCGGATCGCCGACCAGATAATCGGGCTGGAAACTACCCTCCGCCTCGTTGAAACGGGGCAGGGAGATCGAGACCTCAGTGTCCAGGTAGTTGTCTTCCAGATAGCGACCGTGCAGGCCGGTGAAGAAGATCTCCCGGCGCGGTTCGGCAAGACCGAGGAGCGCGCCGATGTTGACCAGGCGCAAGCCGGCCGCGGCCCCCCGTTCCGGGGCATCCAGCCGGTAGCGGTAATCGGTCTTACGGCCGGCGAGATGGACGCGGGTGTAGACCTCTTCATCATAGGTTTCCTGGAACAGGGTCATGCCGTCGACGCCGGCCTGCTGCAGGCGACGGTAGTCGGCGGTATCGAGCGGAAAGATCTCGATTGAGACCGAGGCAAAATGGCGCTTGAGACATGCGGCGGCGGCGATCAGATAGTCCATCGGGGTATGGGCCGGGGACTCGCCGGTGAGAAACAGCACATGCTGCATGCCGGTTGCGGCGATGGCCAGGGCCTCGGTCTCAATTTCAGCCAGGCTGAGTTTGCGTCGGTGGATAGCGTTCTGCCGGTTGAAGCCGCAGTAGGCACACTGGTTGGCACAGTGGTTGGAGAGGTAGAGGGGGATAAAGAGCTGGATGGTCTTGCCGAAATACTGGATTGTCAGCCGCTGGGCCTTCCTCGCCACCGCCTCAAGGTATTCGCCTGCCTTTGGACTGAGCAGGACGAGAAAATCGGTGGGGCTGAGTCTCTCCCTGGCCAGGCTGCGTTCCACCATTTCCCCGGTGACCCCGGCAAAAAAACCGGGAAAATCGAATTCCCTGTACTGTTCGATGATCGAATAAAAAGACATGGCAGGTACCCTTAAAGGAGGAAATCTACAAGCCGGATTCGTTCTCGTGCAGAAAACCGGTCAAGGGCGATGAGGCCCTGGCCGCAGTCGACGGCTCGGCAAGTTCGGCGAGGTAGGCCGCCCGTCCGGACCGGACCGCCAGGCTAAAGGCTGCGCCCATGGCCTCCGGGTCCCTTGCCGTGGCAATGGCGGTGTTGACGAGCACCGCCGCAGCCCCCATCTCCATGGCCGCCGCGGCCTGAGAGGGCCGGCCGATCCCGGCATCAACGATCACCGGCACCGTGCAATTTTCGATCAGAAGGGCAATCAGGGACTGGGTTTCCAATCCGCGATTGGAACCGATGGGGGCGCCGAGCGGCATCACCGCCGCGGCCCCGGCCGATTCGAGCCGTTTGGCCAGCGGCAGGTCGGGCAGGACATAGGGCAGGACGATAAAGCCCTCTTTGGCGAGGATCTCGGTGGCCCTGAGGGTCTCGATGTTATCGGGCATCAGGTATTTCATGTCGGTGATCACCTCGATTTTGATGAAATCACCGCAGCCCGCTTCACGGGCAATCCGGGCGATCCGCACGGCCTGTTCGGCGTTCCGGGCACCCGAGGTATTGGGCAGCAGCGTCACCCCTTTGGGGATATAGGCCAGGATGTTTTCCGAGCGGGACGACGTATCGACCCGGCGCAGGGCCACGGTGATCATCTGGGAGCCGCTGGCTGCCAGCATCTTCGGGATCAGGGCATTGGCCGCGAACTTGCCGGTGCCGGTGAACAGGCGATTGCTAAAACTCACACCGCCCAAATGCAACAGATCTTCCGTCATGATTCAACCTCCTCCCACAAAACTGAGCAGCTCAAGGGCATCGTGGTCCTTGAGCCGGATTGTCGGCCATTGCCCCTGGCTGATAATGGTCCCGTTCAGCTCCACCACCAGGGTCTCAGGGGGCAACTCTTTGATTGCTACCAGCTCGGCAATGGTGCGCGGCAGGCTGGTTTCCTTGTTTCCGTTGATGAAAATTTCCATGGCAGTCATCCCAAATAAAAAAAGCCGCGTGTCCTTTGCAAAAAGGGCAGGCGGCGTATTGGTTGGAAAACTGGTTATATCCAGAGATCGTCGTCTTTGCCGCTTCCCTTCGCAGGTATTAGCCGGATCAGGTTCATAGGGTTGGAAAGATTCCTCTCAGCAAAAAAATGCACCCCTAGCGCTAGTTTCGTTTATAGAGGAGAAGGCGGTATTTGTCAACCTCGAGCTCATTGATACTCACCGGCTTCCGCCTTATAGTTTTTCTGTAGCGGGATTGCCCCGTAAACTTCGAAACAAAGGAGAGCCACCATGCAGAATATCATCACGGACACCTATAACGGCTGGACCATTGCAGTACATCCCGAGAACAATATGTGCTCGAATTTTTCCTTTGATATTACCGATCCCTCCGGACACGACAAACACGTCGCCATGGGTGGCGACAACGAGAAACGTGCCCTTGAGAGAGCCAAAGAGATGATCGATATGGAAATTGCCCTGACTCGGGAAGGTTACCAATAATTTGCCTCTCCAATACAACAGGCAGGACGCCACCCTGCCTGTTGTTTCTTCTGCGACGAACATTTTTTACCAAGCCCAACCTCCCCGTTCACCGACAAAACAACCTGCTGCCATTTGGCCTTGCGGAAAGGACATGCAGGCTCAAATGGAATGATTATTATATTCATTATCAAACCACCCTGGCGGAAACAAATCATGGTGGCAAAGACAGAGCAAGACCTTCCGGTGAGAAGCGCGCCTTTGTGAGAATACACGAGGGCAGAATGTTTGTATTTCGTCAAAGCCGCCTGAGACCAAAGCTGTGTGAGCGGCCCGGACATCTCACCTGTACTTTCCATAAAAAGAGGTTGGGTATGAAAAAGCAGACAGAAATGGTTGAATCGTTTCAGCTGACACATAGTGATTTTATGAAGAATCTAAGTGTATCGATAGATATACTCGACCATGAAATCAGTGAGGCAAAAGAAGTGGATACAGTCTGTACAGGTACGTGGTGTAAAGCGATTGAGAACAATATCGATGAGTTGGCGAATTCGCTCTATTCGATTAGTGAACCGCGTTGGGTTGCGAACGCCGACTCAAAAGAACTCAGTGATATGCGCATCAGGATCCATGATCTGTACACGAAATACAGGGCTTTAGGAGGAACGTCGACGCATTGATCGTTGCCCCGGCAGGCTTGGTGTTGCCCGGCCTGCCGGGATCAGCTCATTCCTTGCGAAAACTTTGCCGGGTTTGAGGTTACTCTTTTGTTATTTCAAGATGGAACGTTTTGTAGTGCTCCAAAAAAGTGAACGGCAGATTTGCCTCCACTCTTCCTTCGTTGTATTGATTTCAGTTTTTCAATTTCCCTCATCTTGTCGGTTTTAGCAATTTTCCTGGTTTTGCATGCCTTTACATCGGAGCTATAGGGTTCCCCGGTCGAGTATTTTCGAGCTTTTTCTGGTTGCACGAACGACTTTATAACCTGAAAAAAGATCATATTTTTCTCTCAAATCATGATGTTGAATCAACAATATCGGGCATTTTCCTGACCGGGAAAGGGCCAATGCTCATTTCATCGCGGCCGGTCATTACCAGCAACCACGCAGGGCCGATCCGGGGCTATCTGATGATGGGCCGTTTTTTGGATGAGGCCTACAGCAAAACTCTCGAGGAACAGACCAATGTCGATCAGGAGTTCCAGCCCGTCACATCTCAAGCCGATCATGCCTGGATTGCCGGGTGTGCCCATGAAACAGCCCTTTGCCATGAAGGTTCCAATCGCTTCGATGACCGAGATGGGCGGATTTTGAGAGTCTCAAACACCTTCTCAGACATATATGGCAATCCCGCCCTGCAGATCCAGACGTCCATCCCGCGGAAGGTATATGCCAAAGGAGAGGTAACCATTCGGTATGCCATGATTTTGGTTTGTATCGCGGGGGTTCTGCTCCTGATCTGTTTATGGCTCCTCATGAACTCAAACGTACTCAATCCGCTTGCCGATCTTACCCGTCAAGTCATGAAGATACGAGGTTCGGATAACCGCCGCTTTCAGCGATCCTTTTCTCAACGATCCGACGAAATCGGGGATCTCTATCGCGAATTCAATAACATGTTGATGGACCAGAACCATTTTCATGATGGTCTGGTTGAAGCCAACCACAGGCTGAGCCTGGAGATCGACAAGCGCCAGCAGTCCGAGAACGTGCGGATCGCCCATGAGAGCAAGCTTCGAGAATTGGCGGCTGAATTACTCTTCATCGAGGAGCGCGAACGCCGCCGCCTTGCCGGAGATCTGCATGACCGGATCGGCCAGGCCTTAGTCCTCTCCCAGATTAAGCTCGGACTTCTGACGCAAATGAATCGGGACAGCTGTTTAACCGACAAATTGCAGGAAGTGCACGATTGTATTGAGCAGACCATCCGTGATACCCGTACACTCACATTTGAAATGAGCCCGCCGGTCCTCTATGAACTCGGTCTTGAGGCCGCCGTCGAATGGTTTGCCGAGGAAACCGAAAAGCAACATCACATAAAGGTCCGGATGGTAAGTAATAATTCCGGCACTCCCAGAGAGGAGACCTTCAACGTATTCGCCTTCAGGGCATTGCGAGAGCTGATCCTGAATGTGGTCAAACACGCCAAGGCCAGCAACATCGAGATACGCATTCGCCACCTAACCGATCAATTGTGTTTAGCAGTTACTGATGACGGAGTCGGGTTCGATACCGCTTCCCTTTGGCCCCATGGTCAGGCCGATTGCGGCTTCGGGCTTTTCAGTATCCAGGAGCGGGCAGAGGCCTTGGGCGGTCATTTTTATATAGAATCTACTCCAGGAATGGGGGCCCACGCCGAACTGATTCTGCCCACAAATACAAGCGAGGCAAAATGTCTATAAAAATTTTACTTGCCGATGACCATCATATCATCCGCCAAGGGATTCGGGCCTTACTCGAGGTCCAGGAAGGTTTCGAAATTGTAGCAGAAGCAGGCGATGGCCGAACTGCCGTGAAGCTGGCCCGGCAATACAGCCCCGATGTCATCGTCATGGATGTATCCATGCCGGAGCTCAACGGTATCGATGCCAGCCGACAGATCCTTCGGGAGAACGAGGGGGCAAAGGTGATCGCTCTGTCCATGTACTCGGACAAGCGGTTTATCACGGGCATGCTTGAAGCCGGAGTTTCCGGGTATCTGCTGAAAAATTGTGTCGCAACGGAACTGATCTCGGCTATCCGCAGCGTGGTGAAGGGCCAGAAATATTTGAGCCCGCAAATTCTCGGGGAGGTCGTTGACGGATATCTGGTGCATCTCTCAAGAAACAAGCTCCAGTCCGACGCCCCGCTTTCCCCTCGTGAACGTGAAATAGTTCAGCTCGTTGCCGAAGGAAAAGATTCTCGACAGGTTGCTGAAGGCCTCCATATCAGTCCCAAAACAGTGGAATCTCATAAAAGAAGAATTATGGAAAAGTTGGAGATCCACTCCGTTGCGGCACTCACCAAATTTGCTATCCGGCAAGGCCTCACAAGCGTAGACGATTAAACCAACGCCTGCTTTCCGATAAATCCCGTTATCCACAGGATAAAATCCGATTTCTCGCGTGGTTCTTCTTCGAGTAGGGAGAAGGACTCATCCCCCTTTGTTCAAGGTGGGTCATTGAGGATTAGGCGTATAGGGAATGCAGGATTTTAGGCTATCACATTCAGCCTCAGGTGGATTCCCTCCTTTGTCAAATTACGCTATCCTTGCCAACATGCCCACAAAAGCGGGGCTTGAATTGGCAAAGGAATGAGGATTTTTGTAGATCCCCAAAAGACAAATCATCACGAACAAAGGAGAAGCGTTTATGAAAAAAAGACTCATATTGCTCGTTTCCGCACTGGGGGTTTGGGGGATTACAGCGACTGCTATTGCCGCCGGTGGTCCTCCTGCCGTAACCGACGATCTGCAAAAACTGGGGATGCGCCTGTATAACGACAAGAACATCTCTCTTTACCAAAACCAATCGTGCCGGACGTGTCATCATCATCTGGCCGGATTTGCCGATCTGAAAAACCACTTGAGCCCTTCCACAAGTGTTGTATCAACCGGATCCGACGGGGTCAGTAAAGGGGGCGCAATGCCCCTACCTCGGCGTATGCCGGCTTCAGTCCAGCTCTCCAGCTGGTAGAAGGTGAATACGTGGGAGGTCTTTTCTGGGATAGCAGGGCTGATGGCAGTTCTGTGCTTGCGTATCCGCTGGCAGAACAGGCCCAGGGGCCGCCGCTCAACCCCGTTGAAATGGCCATGCCTGACACCGCGGCAATTCTCGCCGTGATTCAGAATTCGAGTTATATCAGCTTGTGGTACAAGGTGTTTGGCGCTGATTCGCTGGCTGACGAGGTGGAGGCCTATAATAATTTCGGCAGGGCGATTGCGGCCTACGAGCATTCGGCCGATGTCACCAAATTTACCTCCAAATTCGATGTAGACAGGACCAATTTCACCGTCGCGGAGAATAACGGGTTGGCATTGTTTGCCCAGAATTGTGCCCGGTGTCATGCCACAGAGGCTGCCTTCAATGCCCCCGCCCCACTTTTCACCAACTATCGGTATGCCAACATCGGCGTGCCGGCCAATCCGTTGGTCGCGCTTGACTCTCCTGACCTCGGCTTGGGGACAACAGTCAATGATCCGAGCCAAAACGGCAAGTTCAAAGTTCCGACGCTGCGAAACATCGCCATGTCCGCACCCTATTCGCATAACGGATCTTTCCCGACGCTTGAAAAAATGGTCGGCTTCCTGAATGATTCCAGCGGAATTACTCCGGAGGTGGCCGGCAATATCGATCCGGGTGTCGGGAGCCTTGGTTTAACGAGTGATCAGGTCAATGATATTGTTGCCTTTTTAAATACACTGACAGACGAGCACTGATTTTTTTTCATCCACTGAAGCATTTTGAAAAAGGTGGGCGATTGTAAATCGCCCACCTTTTTTTGCGTGTGCTTCTTCAAAGAGTTTCAGCCAGTTTATAAGAGCGCTGCAGGGCCGGCAGTTTGTCTTCCGGCACCCCGGCTTTCTGATGTTCGTCCTGCCAGTAGTTCCTGATTGTCCTGGCCATCTCCAGAGCAATTTTTTCCGCTACCTCTCTTTTCAAACCGAAGTCCGCTGTTCGCGACAGGGCATTTTCAATCGTGGCGACGGCGCCCTGTTGACCTACGTCGAGGGTCAGACGGCTCGTTTCGTCCTGTGTCCATTGCGGTTGGGGGACGAGATCGTAGACCGGAGACAGTCGCCACATCCGGGACGCCGGGTCAAAGAGAAAACCATGGTTTCTCAGATGATCGTCGGAGTTGTTGCAGAGGATATTGAAGACCATGCGTCGGAACAGTTCCGCGAGGTCTCCCTCCAGGCTGTCGGCCGGGCCGAATCTGCGGATGGCGCGGGCGATGTCGCCGTAGCTGCCCCGCGTCATATCCTTTGCGCCGATAAGGGTCATGGCTGAGACGAAGTGCCGGCGCAGGGGATGGGCATGCTCGCCATAGCGGTCAAAGCGCTCGATGAGAAAGATATCGCGGCCCGCAATCGAGATGACTCGGCAGCGGGGAACGCGGATACCGCATCTCCCGGCCAGGTGCATGGCCGCCATTTCGGCCCGGCAGGTGGGCCAGGTGTCGAGCGTCTCGGAGAATTTGGCAACCCAGAAGCGGCCATCATAGTCGACCGCCGCCTTGGGTTTCGCCCCGCCGATTGATGAACCCCGGAGCAGAAAGCGGCGGAACTGAGGGGGCAGTTTTTCCGCACTGAGGATGGCATCGACGGCCTCAAGCATGCCGGTCAGGTCGAGGCGATCGCCGTCAACGATCTTCGGTCTCCAGATGGGCGTATGGGGGCGGGGGCCGTGCAGATCCGGACCGAAGGCCAGGGCGCCGATGCGGGTATCCTGGTCGAGCACGGTGAGATAGTCGAATTCCGTCGGTCTGACGCCGTATTCTTCGGCGGCCCTATCCAGCAGGTGCCGTCCCCAGCTGTCGGGGCTGGCATCCTGGAAGGCCCCGAAAAGGCCGGTGGTCTGAAATATCTGGCCGGTGAGGGGGAGCTGCAGAGGATCGAGAGGGATTGCGTTCGGACGCTCAAGATAGCGGTGGCCGTAGCGAAACTCGGAGAGCAGGCCGCCTGCGTCCTGGCTGATGTCGAGGATGCCGGCGGGCACGAACTGCCCGGCGGCGGGCAGGTGCATGTAGACGTAGGTTGTATCGGCAGGCATGATGCAGGGCCTCAAAAATCGAGATCTTCTTTTCTCGTCTTGCTGTCGACCCGGCCTTTGCGCTGCCGTGCCTCGAGCGCCTGTCCCAACTCATCCCTGCCCGGATCGGCAACCCGGGAAAACTGCTCCAGGAGGCCGAGGATCTCAAGGACCTGCACCAGGGCCCCGAGTCCCACCGTCGGATCGCCCTTTTCCAGCTTTCGCAGCCGAACCCTGGACATCGACGCCCGTCTCGCCAGATCTTCCTGGCGGATACCCCGTCTGGAGCGGGCGGTCCTGATGCCCTGGCCCAGTCGTTCGAGAATGTCCAAGGCCGCGGGAGAAAGGGCCTTGTTGGCCAGTGAGTCTTTTGCCATTTCCGGATCTCTTGTCTTTGAGGGAGTTATACCGCCCATAAATGACATTTAAGGAAAGTATACTTGCCAAAAACGTCTTTGGCAAGTGGCCGGGAATAATTGCGGGAGAATTTTTACCGAGGTCCTGCCGTTTCGGAGGCCGCTATTTTTTTTGGGCGAGGGCCTCCCGCGTTGCCTGAATCTCAGGATCGGCCAGATAATCGTCGTAGGGCAGCATCTTGTCGATGACCCCGCCGCCGGGCAGGATCTCGATGATCCGGTTGGCCACGGTCTGGACCAGGGTGTGATCGTGGGAGGAGAAGAGGATGATCTCGCTGAAGGCCTGCAGGCCGTTGTTGAGGGCGGTGATCGATTCCAGGTCCAGGTGGTTGGTCGGTTCATCGAGGATCAGGGCGTTGGCGTCACTCAGCATCATCTTCGACAGCAGGCATCGCACCCGTTCGCCACCGGAGAGGACGCTGGTCTTCTTCAGGGCCTCGTCACCGGAAAAGAGCATCTTGCCGAGAAACCCACGGGCGAAGCTCTCGCCTTCGGTTACCGGGGTGAATTGGCCCAGCCAGTCGACCAGGGTCATCTCACTGTTGAAGAACGAGCTGTTTTCCTTCGGGAAATATGAAGAGCTCATGGTCAGGCCCCAGCGGAAGGTGCCGCTATCAGGTGCCATCTCGCCCGCCAGGATCTGGAAGAGGGTGGTGATGGCCTGGCTGTTGGTGCCGACAAAGGCGATTTTCTGGCCCTTGCCGATGGTCAGGCTGAAATTCTTGAGGACCTCGGTCCCGTCGATGGTTTTGGAGATGTTATCGACCTCGAGAATGACATCGCCGCAGGGCCGGTTCGGCTTGAACAGGATGAAGGGATACTTGCGCAAAGAGGTGGGCAGGTCTGTGAGTTCGAGTTTATCGAGAAGTTTCTTGCGCGAGGTGGCCTGCCTGGCCTTCGAGGCGTTCGAGGAGAAGCGCTGGATGAATTCCTTCAGATCCTTGGCCTTGGCATCGGCCTTTTTGTTGGCGTCCTGGCGCTGTTGCAGGGATAGCTGGCTGGCCTGGTACCAGAAATCGTAGTTGCCGACGTAGACCTGAATCCGGCCGAAATCGATGTCGGCCATGTGGGTGCAGACCTGGTTGAGGAAGTGCCGGTCATGGGAGACGATGATGACCGTATTCTGGAAGCGTTCGAGAAAGCCCTCCAGCCAGACGATGGATTTGATGTCGAGGTTGTTGGTCGGTTCGTCAAGCAGGAGGATATCCGGGTTGCCGAAGAGGGCCTGGGCCAGCAGGACCCGGACCTTGTCGCCGCCTTCGAGCTCTTTCATTTTCTTCTCCCGCAGCTCTTCCGGGATGCCGAGGCCGCTGAGGAGTACCGCCGCCTCGGATTCGATCTCATAGCCGTTCATCTCGGCGAATTCGGCCTCGAGTTCGCCGCTGCGAAGCCCGTCTTCATCGGTGAATTCCGTCTTAGAGTAGAGGGCCTCACGTTCGGCTATGACCTCGTGCAGGCGTTTGTGGCCCATCAGTACGGTATTGGCCACCGTTTCCTCGTCGAAGGCGAACTGATCCTGATTCAAAAAGGCGATACGTTCCTTCGCCCCGACGAAGACCTCGCCGCGGTCGGCGTCGAGCTGGTTCGCCAGGATCTTGAGAAAGGTTGACTTGCCGGCGCCGTTGGCGCCGATCAGGCCATAACAGTTACCGGCGGTGAACTTGATGTTGACATCTTTGAAGATGACTCTCTTGCCGTAGGACAGGGCGATATTGGAGGCGTGTATCATTGGGTGTTTTCCATGGAGGTGATGTCCGGCGGTTTCTGCAACGGGGCAGGGCGGACGGGGTTACTTACAAGGTGGAATAAATGGCCGCAAAAATCAGTGGGCGGCCTCTGAGCCTTGTGTCTGGCGCAGGTAGTAGTCGTAATTGCCCTCAAAGTTCCGCATCTCACCGTGGTCGATTTCAAAGACACGGGTGACGAGGCTGCGGAGAAAGTGCCGGTCATGGCTGACGAGAATGATCGTGCCGTCGAATTTCTGCAGGGCCTCAAGCAGGACCTCGCGGGACTGGATATCCAGGTGGTTGGTCGGCTCATCGAGGATCAGCAGGTTGAGGGGCTGGGCCAGCAGTTTGGCCAGGACCACCCGGCTCTTTTCGCCGCCTGACAGGTTGGCGATACGCTTGTGGATATCGTCACCCTGAAAGAGGAAGGCGGCGCAGAGGTTGCGGATGACGCCGATGTTTTCCATGGGCATGGCCTCCTGCACGGCCTCAAAGACCGTATGCTCCGGCTGCAGGATGTCCATGGCATGCTGGCTGAAATAGCCGGTGCTGAGACTGGCGCCGAAGAGAATCTGGCCCGTGCTTGATTCGGTCCTGCCACTGATGATCTTTAAGAGCGTCGACTTGCCGGCGCCGTTGATGCCGACCACGGCGATCTTTTCCTGTCGTCTGACGGTGCCGGTGAGACCGTTGAAGACCTTTCTCTCCCGGCCCTCCGGGGTCTGCCAGACCTTGCCGAGATCACGCAGGTGCAGGACATCGTCGCCGCTTCTGGGCGGCACGGGAAAATCGAAACGGATGGCCCGCTGTTCGGATGGCAGTTCGATGCGCTCAATTTTTTCCAGTTTTTTCACCCGTGACTGGACCTGGGAGGCATGGGAGGCCCGGGCGGCGAAACGGGCGATGAATTCCTCTTCCTTGGCCAGCATCTCCTGCTGCCGGCGAAAGCTGGCCTGCAGCTGTTCCCGGCGGATCTCCCTTTCCTGCAGATAAAAATCGTAGTTGCCGCTGTAGGTGGTGATGTTGCGGTTGGCCACTTCGATGATGCGACCCACGAGGCGGTTCATAAATTCCCGGTCGTGGCAGGTCATGAGCAGGGCGCCCTTGTAGTCGTTCACCAGCCATTCTTCGAGCCAGACGATCGATTCCACATCGAGATGGTTGGTCGGTTCGTCAAGGAGCAGGACATCGGGGTTGATGGTCAGGATCTTGGCCAGGGCGACGCGCATCTTCCAGCCGCCGCTGAATGATTCGACAGGTCGCTCAAAGTCGTCGTCAGAGATGCCAAGGCCGGTGAGCACAGCCTTGGCCCGGGCGTCAAGGTCGTAGCCGCCGCGATGCTCGAAGATTTCGACGATATCGCCGTAGCGTTCGAGGAGGATGGCGAGTTTTTCGTCGGCCATGGGCTCGCTCATCTGCCTCTCCATTTCACGCATCTGTTGGCCCATGTCGACAATCTCGCCGGCTGCCGACATGACTTCAGCGAGGACAGATTTTCCTGTCATCTCGCCGACATCCTGGGAAAAATAGCCGATGACGGTCTTTTTGGCGCAGGATATTTCGCCGTGGTCGGCCTCCTCTTCGCCGGTGATGAGGCGGAAGATCGTGGTCTTGCCGGCCCCGTTCGGGCCGACGAGGCCGGTGCGGGTATTGGGGAGGATTTGCAGGCTGGCGTCCTGAAAGAGGATCTGCGCACCGTGCTGTTTACAGATATTGGTCAGATGGATCATGGCGAGTTGGGAAAAAAGCACGAACATACCACATCATGGAAGCATGGGCAAGTCTATTCGTGGCAGAGGCGGACTGGGAGTGGCGCAGAGAGCTGGAGGGTGCGGCTGCCGTCGTCAGAACGGTGCGGACGAGTCGAAGTGGAGCGGCTCCCCGGTGCAGGGGTGGGCGAAGGCCAAGTGGGAAGCGTGGAGCAGCATCTGTTCGCCCTCCCGGCCTTTGCCATAAAGCCGGTCACCGACGATGGGAGTGCCGAGGCCGAGGCTATGGGCGGCATGGATCCGGAGCTGGTGAGTCCGGCCGGTCAGCGGGGCAAATTCGATACGGGTCCTCTCGCCCTCCACCGCCAGACGCCGCCAACGGGTGATGCCAATCTTGCCCTGCAGCGGGTCGTGGATCTGATATGGCCTGTTGTCGGGATCGAGACGGAAGGGCAGGCATATCTCGCCTTCTCCCTCGGTGATGATACCTTCGAGGAGGGCGATATAGCGTTTGCGAACCCGGCGCTGTTCAAATTGTCTGGAAAGGTGGCGATGCGCTTCGCGGCTGACGGCCAGGACCATCAGCCCGGAGGTGTACATATCGAGCCGGTGCACCGCCGGCTGGGCGATCATCTCCGGCAGCAGGCGTCTGACTCGCGCCACCACACAGTCCTGCTTGTCTGCACCGCGGCCGGGAACGGCCAGCAGCCCGCCGGGTTTATGCACCACCAGAAAGGCGGGATCCCGGTGGATGATGCTCAGTTCACCGGCGGTATTCTGCATGCAGTTCCTCCAGGCCGCAGAGCATAAAGCCGAGTATAGGAGCGCATTTTTCCCGGCAGGAAGGGTAGAAGTGACCGTGCTGCCTGCTCGCCGAGCGATTTCCTCTGCCCCAGTAGAATTCCGTGATGCCAAGCGGCATAAGATTCTGCCGGGCGGCCAGATTGAACAGTTTGGGGGCGCAGCAGTCACCGATGCCGGTGGGCAAGCCGTTCTGGCCGATAGAGGCCGAAAAAAGCGTTGCTTCCCGACCACGGAAGTTCGATAACCGGTACAGGCTATGGATTTGTCGCATCAACTCCTGCGAGAGTCCCCGGCGTTGTTGCTGCAATTCTCGCTGTCTCGCCGAGCTGCAGTCCGGCAAGACCATTTCCCGGCCCAGTCTCTTGATCTCCTTTTCCACCTCGTAACTGATTTCCATCATCTCCCGGCTGGCAAAAAGAGGCGGCGCCCAGCCCGGCACCTCCCAGATACCGTTGAACTGGCCCGAGAAGGCCCGCAGCAGGACCTGGTCCCCATTCCGGGCGAGGCATTCCATAACTCCGAACATCTTACCCCTGGCCTCGCCAAAGAGCGAATCGGTTGCGAGTCGTGGATCCAGGCCGGTGGAGGTGGAGAACAGGTCGATGTTCCCGTGGTTTTCCAGAAGACCTATGAGTTCAAGGCAATGCTGTCGCGCCCCGCCTTCACCGAGATCGTGTTCCCTGTCGCAGTCCCGACAGTAGCCAAGGGCTGCCGAGGGCTGTATCGCCGGAAAAAGGGCAGGGGAAATTGTATTGGCAGGCATGTTGGACGCAGGACTGCCGGGATTTGGTTGGTTCATGCTGCCGTTCTTGTCGTTTTAATGGTATGGTTATTTTAGTGTAACAGCTTAGAGAGGTTTTTTGTCCGGTCCGTATCATACGGAGCGAAAAGTAGCATGCGTTCAGGAGTGAGGATAGCTGGAATCCATGAAAGTTGCCAAGAAAATGAAACACGATCCTTTTACCGGTCTGGGGCCGGGCCTGGTTCTCGGACTCGCGGAGCAGGCCCTCGGGGTGCGCTGTACCAATATGTTCCGACCGTTGAACAGTTATATCAACAGGGTATTTGAACTGGAGCAGGTGGATAAGCAGGGGCTCATCATCAAATTTTATCGACCGGGTCGCTGGTCGGAAGCGGCCCTTCTCGATGAACATGCCTTTCTGCTCGAGCTTGCCGACCAGGAAATTCCGGTAGTTGCCCCCCTTATACTGCAGAACGGCGCAACGCTCGGCAGCGCCCAGGGGCTGTATTATGCCGTTTTCCCTAAACGCGGGGGCCGCAGTTGCGATGAGTACACCGACGAGCAGTGGCCGGAGATTGGCCGTCTGCTGGGGCGGGTGCATAATATCGGCGCCCTCAGGGTCGCCTCCCATCGCCTGATTATGGGTCCCGATCATTCCGCCGCCGAGCAACTTGCCTATCTCCTTGAAGGAGATTCTGTGCAGGCCGATCTCAAGGATGAATTGCGGCAGGTCAGTGAGGCCATTCTCTCGGAGATCAGGCCGCTCTTTGCCGGCTGTGAGCAGATACGCATCCACGGCGACAGCCACTTTGCCAACATGATTCACAGGCCGGGTGAATCCTTTATTCTCATTGATTTTGACGATATGGTCATGGGGCCGCCGATACAGGATCTCTGGATGCTGCTGCCCGGTGATGTGGCTGAATCCTTCGTGGAAATAGATCTTTTCATCGAGGGCTATGAGACCTTTCGGCCCTTTGATCGGCGGGCGCTCCGCCTCGTCGAACCCCTGCGGGCCTTGCGCTACATCCACTACATGGCCTGGTGCGCCCGTCAGGCCCGGGAAGATGGCGAAACCAGGGCCATCGATGGTTTTGGCTCACGGGACTACTGGCAAAAGGAGATTGGCGATCTCAAAGACCAACTGGCCAGGATCCGTCAGGCCCCAGCTTCTTTTGGCAATATGCTCTAAGACATTCCTCAACTCCCCCCTCTTCTTTTTTGATTATTGCAATAATGAGCTTTACATGAAAAGAAAAGAGAGCGTTCAGTGTGGCTAGCGGAACGATGTCCGGTCAGCGAAATAAATATCTACGTGCCCCTTTCTATTTTCGAGAGAACTTCGACAAATTTTAGTCGTGGAGATGAGCGATGACCACTTTGCAGCAGGGCCGCCGTCAGAGAGAAGAAGTGCTGCTGCGACACTCAATGAAAGAGGGCCGCAAAACGCTGCAGGAGGCTCCGATTGTGGCGTCGTACGGTGTCGAACATGACCCTGAAGTCGAGATCGAATCTTCGCTCCAACAGGAGCCATTCCTCTTTCTCCCGTTTGAACTGCGACCAGGGGACCGGGCATGGATAGGCCAAGGCCACGACATTGCCCCGTTCGGGCACCGGGACGTAGAGATGACCGGTGAAAGCTGTTCGCAGGGCGTCTTTGATTCTCTGTAGCCGTTGGCTATCGCTGCTCCAGAGATTGCAGCTCAACACTCCGTTGTCCTTGAGAGATGTCGCACAGCGCTCGAAAAAGGGGGCAGTGTACACTGTTTCGGACATCCCCCTGTGGTCAAAGGCATCCACCAGGATGAGGTCATAGCGCCTGCTTCCCGAGACGTCGCGGAGAAAGGCATGACCCTCCCGGCAGTGCACCCGTACCTGCCGGTTTTCGGGCAACTGGAAGTAGCCGCGGGCCAGATCGATGACACGGGAAGAGCAGTCCACCGCATCTATCCGGCAGTCCGGGAAGTGATGGTGGCAGAAACGGACCAGTGAGCCGGCCCCGATACCGATGATGAGGATATGCTTCGGCTCTGCCATTGCCGGCAGACCGAGCAGCATATAGCGGGTATAGGAGAGCACCAGTTGCTGCGGGCAGCGCAGGGACATGCTGCTCTGCAGGAGGTAGGAGGCGAAATAGAGGGATCGGTGCTGGTCTTTCTCGGTGACCTCCACCAACTGATCGTGCCAGTTTTCCCGGTGGAGGACTGAGCCGGAGCTGTGTTCCATGGGGCAGGTTCCGTTTTTTCTTGCGGTTGTTTGTTGACATCTTCGGTCATTATAGTCCGTTCATCATCCCTGTCAAAAAAAGAGAAGCGGCTTCAGGTCAATTGTCTTGACTGTGGCTGAAAAATTCTGGCATACTTGTGTTGGAAGAAGAAAATCGGAAGGAGGTCGTTGTGAGTTCTTCGGAAGGAAATAAAAAAATCCTCATAATGGATGATGAAACCATGATCGGCGAGATTGCCTGCCAGATGCTCTCGTTCCTTGGATTTCAGGCCCTGCATGTCACGAGGGGTGAAGATGCCATCAAGGTCTACAGGCAGCATCTCGATTGCGGAGAGCCGTTTGATGTGGTGATCATGGATCTGACGATCCCCGGCGGTATGGGCGGCAGAGAGGCCGTCGTTGAGATCCTGGCCATAAATCCCCAAGCCAGGGTGCTGGTATCCAGCGGCTATTCAAACGATCCGATCATGACCAACTTCAGTGAATACGGATTCCGGGGCGTGATTGAAAAGCCCTTTGATTTGCATTCCCTTCAGGAGGCCATTGAGGCCGTTCTTTAGTCTCCATGCTGTTCGTCACTTTTGGAGGAGTCATTCAGAGCCCCTCCTTCTTCGATCCTCTTCAAGAGTATACCATCAACGACCATCCGCCATTTCCGCGGGCCGCGTTCATCTTTGACATGCGGTCTTGCAGTTTGCTGAACTGCAGCAGGAGCTGATACCGAACACGGCGTAACCGGGACACCAGCCGATCATTGCCGTCGCGATGGGCAGGATGCCGATATATCCCCAGGGACCGATCCTGTCGAAAAGCACCAGCCCGATGAGCACAACACCCACAACCACCCGAATCAGTCGATCTATACCGCCGATATTGAACTTCATGGGGGCCTCCTTCTGCATGATTGCCAGGGCTTGGGGTCTGGTGGAAAGGGCAGGGATAACCAGACCTTCTCGTTAAGTGTAAGCATTGTACCCGAAACTGCCAGCCTTGTGAGTTCTCTCACGGGGTTGCTCATCCTTCTCCAGGGTCACCTCGAGACAGCAAAAAGCGCTCCGCCGCTGAGCGTATGTGGAATTCTCTCGAAAGTCTGGTATGCTGGAACGCTATGGTGTTTTTAGGCAAATCAAGGAAGTAAAGGAGAACGTTCTTGTTATCTTCGCCCATACGTGTGATCTACTTCGCAACCATCGTCACCATCTGTTCACTCTATGCTGCCCAGCCTATTCAACCGGTATTCAAAGAAGAATTCGGTCTCACAAGCCTCCAGGCCATTCTCTTTACCACCCTGATGATGGCCCCTCTCGGCATTGCTCCTCTGTTCTACGGATTTCTCCTGGAGTCGTTTTAGGCCAAGATTCTCGTGCGCTGGGCACTAGCCATCCTCGGGATCCTGGAACTTCTTTTTGCCCTGACCGATACCTATCCTACTCTGCTCCTCCTGCGGGCCATCCAAGGGCTGATCATCCCCGCCATCCTTACCTCGCTCATGAGCTATATCTCTTTTACCTCGGCGAGAGAAGACGTGCAGCACTCCATCGCCCTCTATATCGGCGCCACCATCATGGGAGGGTTCCTCGGCCGTTTTCTCTCCGGCCTGTCGACGGAATTTTTCGGCTGGCGGGTCTTTTTCTTTGTCCTCGGCCTTCTCCTGCTGGTTGCCAGCCTGCTCCTGAAAAAGCTGGAACGTGACACCCGCATGACCTATGCCCGGCCTCGTTTCTCCGAGATTGCAAGTCTGTTGCGGCAGAAGGAATTCCTCTGGCTCTATCTGGCCATTTTTTGTCTCTTCTTTGTCTTTTCCGCCCTCATGAATATCCTGCCCTTTGAACTCAAGCGGATGGGACCGATCCTCGGCGAGGCCGGCATCGGTCTGCTCTATCTGGGCTACAGTATGGGGATTCTGGTCTCGGTCAACAGTCGGCCGATCATCCGTTTTTTCGGCAGCGAACCTGCTGCGGTATCGGCGGGGATCGTCATCTTCTTCGTCGGCACCGTGATCTTCATGGTGGAGAAGTACAGCGTCATGTTCATCGGCATGTTTGTCTTCTGTACCGGACTGTTCATGGCCCATTCCCTCTTGTCGGGATTTGTCAATAAGCTGGCCAGGGAGAACAAGGCCATCGCCAACGGGGTCTATATCTCCTTTTATTATACCGGCGGCACCATCGGTTCCTTTCTCCCCGGTGCGGTCTTTGAACGGTACGGCTGGCAGATGTTTCTGACCACCCTCCTGGGTATGGTCGTCCTGGCCCTGTTTTTTACCCAGAAACTCAAACATGCCGTGCGGGAACTACCCCGGGAAGATGGCCCAGAGGATCTGCTCGCCAAGTTGCCTTAGCGGGCCGACTCTTCAATGACGAGCATCTTCTGCCATTTCCCCATGCGGTAACGACCGGCCGAGAGCAGGAAGAGCGTGAAGACAAAGATCAGGATGCAGAGCCAGGCCGTGTGGATGCCCATCTGGAAGTAGGCTATGCCCAAACCTACCGGCAGGATGAGGCAGACAAGGGAGGCGAGGCCGACGGTGAGCATGAGAAAGCGGGTATCCCCCGCTCCCTTGAGGGCGCCGCTGAAGACCATGTACAGGGCATCAAAAAAGAGATAGACCGAGATGATGCGCAGGATGTCGATACCGCTTGCCAGAACCTGGGCCGACACGGCGGGGTCTTGCTGTCCTGCAATAAAGGGGGCGAGGGCCGTCTCGGGGCAGAAGATAAAGAACAGATCAACGATGCCGATATAGACGAGGAGGAGATGGACGCCGCTCCAGACGGCCTGGCGGGCCTGATCCGGCCTCTTCCGGCCCAGGGCCTGACCGACGAGGATGCTGATACCCTGGGAGACGCCCATCGACGGCATAAAGGCCAGGGCGTTGATTGACAGGACGATATTGGTGGCGGCAAGCTCGACCGTGCCGATCCGGCCCACCAAAAGGATGAAGATGGTGAAGGCCAGTATATCGAGAGTGAACTGCAGGGAGCCGGGGATGCCGTAGCGCATCAGGCGCAGGAAGATCTCCCGGTCAAATTTCCGGTTGCTGAAGACCGCAAACCGCCTGTTATGTTCCTGGGTGAAGATGAGGGTGATCAGGAGCAGCAGGCTGACGCCCCAGGAGGCGACGGTGGCCAGGGCAGCCCCGGTGATGCCCATTTCCGGCATACCCCAGCGTCCGAAGATCAGGGCATAATCCAGGGGGATATTGATGAGCATGCCGATGAGAGCGATACCCATCACCGGGCGGGTGAGTCCCCGACCGGTGAAAAAGGTCGAGAGGGTGGCGATCGCCACGTGCAGTATGGCGCCCCGGCAGAGGATGTTGAAATAGATCTCTTCCAGAACCCGTACCTCGGGGCTGTGACCGGCGAGCCGGAACAAGGGACCCGCGGCCCAGGCCGAGAGTGCCCAGAAAATCAGGCCGGAAAAGAGCGAAAAGTAAATGCCCTGCCAGAGCACCCTGCCGATCCGGTCATGGGCACCGCTGCCGCTGTATTGGGCGATAAAAACCCCGGCATAGCCACCTACGCCGCCGAAGAAGACCATGAACAGGAAGGCCGTAATCCCGGCAGGGACTACAGCGGAGATGGCCTCCAGGCTGTAGTTGGCGAGAAAGGCCCGGTCGGTGAACTCCATCACGGTGGTGGCCGTCATGACCATGACCAGGGGCAGGCAGACCCGGATGATCTCATGGTAGCGGTTGTGTTGCCGCCAGTTGGCGCAATGGGCAAACCAGGTGGACATCGTGTCTTCTCGGCTGGAATTGAAAGGGCTGTCTCGCGGGGGTTCGCGGGAGTCGGGATGGGAACTGGATGTGTTATTACCCCAGAGGTCGGTTCTTGTGTAGTCTTTATTTGTCCTGCTGCCACCGGGCTGTGGAGGGGGGCTTGCAGGTCTGAGAGCACGCTGGTTTTAAAGGAAAATGAAATGCTATGAACACAGAGTTGCAGATTACCCTCTCTTCCTTTGGTTTTAAGTATGGTCTTCCCGTTGAAGCCACCCTTGTCTGGGATGTCCGTTTTCTGGCCAATCCCTATTGGCTTGAGGCGCTTCGGCCAAAGACCGGTCTTGACAGCGAGGTGGCTGCCTATGTCCTCCAGAGTCCGGCGGCAATCGAGTTTTTCCGACTGATCGAGCCCCTTCTGGCCTTTCTGGTGCAAGAAAATATCGCGAGCGGCAAGAAGGAGATGTGGCTGGCGGTCGGCTGCACCGGCGGGCAGCACAGGTCTGTGGCGGTCGTCGAGTCGTTGCAGAGGCTGCTTAGCAAAGAGCTAGCCCATATTTCAGTCCTGCACCGAGACATTGAGCGGGGCTGAGGTGGAGTTTTTTCAGCACAGGCGGAGCCTCCTGAGCCCCGTGGCGGGTCATTTTCAAGCAGCGGGGGCAATGGAGCTCCAGCGCATGACCTGGTTTCGGCCGTTCTGCTTGGCCAGATAGAGGGCCTGATCCGCCCGTTCGACCAGGGGTTCCAGGGGCTCTCCAGGACGATACTGGGCTACTCCTATGGAGATGGTGACGGGAAAGAGGATGGTCGGGCTGATGCCCTCCTGCAGAGAGATGCGTACCCGTTCGGCGAAAACTGTCGCCTCCTGTTCATCGGTATCCGGCAGGAGGATGATGAATTCCTCCCCGCCCCAGCGGGCCGCAGTGTCGTAGGGGCGGCAACAGGAGCGCAGGTGGGCGGCGGTCGCCTTGAGCACCTCATCACCGACATGATGACCGTGGCTGTCGTTGACCCGTTTGAAGTGATCGAGATCGAGAAAGATCAGTGAGAGGCTGGCCTCTTTTCGGCTGATGCGGGCCAGTTCATCGGCGAAGGCATGGGCGAAATCACGGCGGTTGCTGAGACCGGTCAGGGGGTCACGTATCGACAGGACCTGCAGTTCTTCGATGAGCCGGGTCATCTGTCGGTCTTTTTCCTTCCTGACACTGCCGAGAATACCGAACAGGGCGCCGAAGAGCAAAGGGTGGAGCAGAAAAAACCACTGGAGGGGCGTGGTAAAGACGGTTGTCAGAGGGGAATTGGTTCCGCTGCTGCTGAGAAAGAGGAAATGCAGGCTGATGGTCACAAGGGGAATAGGCAGACCCCAGAAGATACCGAACCAGATATAGGCGTTTTTGAGGATATTGAAGCTGAAAGGCTTGGTCGAAGCGGCACAGAATTCTTTAACCTGTATATGGAGAGAATTTGGCATATCTCTGATTCTGATTCCGTGTCTGCCTGAAATACCGTGCCCATCCCGTGTCCTGCCGCTGCAGAATGATAGCAATTTTATATTAAATAGACAAGTGGTTTAGGCCGGCCGCTGCTGGTGGCAAAAATCTGGCATATGGGGAGATTGGGCAGACATCTGGGAAAAAGAGAGGCAGTCAGGGATGGCCGCTGGGTAATTTTTTCCCACCTGGCCTGGCCCGGAAACGCTGGTTGACCTCCCTTGATTTTCATATTCTGTTTTGATTCATGAGCTTAGATGTTTGTTTTTATATTGGCATGCTTGTTGCTAAATATTATTCAAACGAAGGAGGGCACGATGGGCTGCCAACACCACCTGCCCACAGGAATGAACTGTAAGAAACGGAAACAGTTCTTCGGAAGTATTGAGACAAAAAAAATCAAAATGGAGAAAAACAATGAAAAAGAAAATCGCAGCAATTGCCCTTGTACTGAGTCTTGCAACAGTCGGTATCGCTTCAGCCAGAGGAGGTATGGGTGGAGGAATGGGAGGGGGCATGAATTGTCCGCAAATGCAGGGACAGATGGCCCAGCAACTGGACAAGGCGACCCAGGACAAGTTGGATGCCTTCCAACGTGACACACAGGCCTTGCGTAAACAGATAGTCATGAAGCATGCCGAAATGCGGGCTATGATGCAGAGTGATAATCCTAATCCAGCCGCGACATCCAAGATCAGCGGCGAGCTCTTCGATCTGCAGGCAACTATGCAGGATAAGGCCAAGGCCGCCGGTGTGGCTGCATATCTCGGCGGGGGTTGTGGCATGGGCATGGGTCACGGCGGCATGATGGGCGGCCAGGGGGGCGGACACGGCATGAAGGGCGGCAAAATGTAAGAGAGATTCGACTTACGGGGTACCTCCTCCCCACCCCGGGCCCTCCAGGCGACACAGTGTCGTCTGGAGGGCTTTTTTTTTTGGAAAAGCATCGTTGACCAAAAGGCAATTTTGGGCTAGATGTCATCTCAGAATAGGCACATTCTCACGTTTTGGGCTAGAGCAACAGCCCCGTCGACGGAAAGGGTGCGCGAGGAAGAATGGATACGGTGATAATCAGCAAAATCTGGAGGAGAGTATCATGAATAAGGCCATTTTCGGCGCATTGTTTGGTGTCTTACTGGGGGTGCAGGGGGCCATGGCGGGAACTGCCGTTGTTTCCGTCAATCAATTTGTCGAACATCCGGCCCTTGATGCCGTCCTCAAGGGATTTCAGGATTACCTGAAGGAAAAAGGTGTGCAGGTCGACTACAAGATCCATAACGCCCAGGCCAATATGGGCACGGCCACCCAGATCGCCCAGCAGATGGTCGGCGAAAAGGCCGATCTCCTGGTGGCCATCGCCACCCCCTCGGCCCAGGCCTGTGCCCAGGCCCTGGCCAAGGCCCCGCCTGACATGAAGCGGCCCTTTCTCTTCACGGCGGTGACTGATCCGGTCGCGGCCGGGCTGGTCAAGGACTTGCAGCATCCGGGCGGCGACATCACCGGTGTCTCCGACCTCCTGCCGCTTGAAGAACACATGAAGATGGTCATGACCTTCAAGCCCGGCATCAAACGTCTGGGCCTGCTCTACAACGCCGGCGAGGCCAATTCCAAATCCCTGGTTGCAGGTATCAGGAAACTGAGCGGTAAGATGGGTTTTGATGTGGTTGAGGCCACGGCCGCCAAGACCGCCGATGTCTTTTCCGCCGCCAAGAGTCTGGTGGGCCGGGTCGATGCGGTCTTTATCCCAACCGATAACACCATCATCTCAGCTCTTGAGTCAGTCATCAAGGTCGGGGTGGAAAACAAGCTGCCGATCTTCGCGGCCGATGTCGATTCAGTAAAGCGCGGTGCAGTCGCCGCCATGGGTTTTGATTACTACAAACACGGTTACCAGACCGGGGCCATGGCCGCCCGCATCCTCAACGGTGAAAAACCAGCCGATATCCCCGTGGAGTTCCAGAAGGATCTGCAGCTCTTCATCAATGCCAAATATGCCAAGATGATGGGTGCCACGCCTCCTGCCGAACTCCTGCAGAAGGCCACCAAGGTCTACAAATAAGACCGGCACGCCGATGACACTGTATGCGGCGCTGGGTGCCATAGAGCAGGGTTTCGTCTATGGCATCATGGTTATCGGGGTCTATCTGACCTTTCGTATCCTTGATTTCCCTGATCTTACGGTCGACGGCAGTCTGCCGCTCGGGGCCGCAATCTCGGCGGTGGCCATCACCAACGGGATGAATCCCTACCTCTCTCTGCTCCTCGCTGTCGCCGGCGGTTTTCTGGCCGGAATGGTGACGGCGGTGTTGAACACCAAGTTTAAGATCCTGCACCTGCTGGCCTCGATCCTCACCATGATCGCCCTCTATTCCATCAATATCAGGATCATGTCGGGGCCCAATGTGGCCCTGCTCGGTACGGAGACGGTCTTCGACTCGGTGATCCGGTTCGGGATTCCGGCCCACTACACCGGGTTGATTATCTTCGGCTCCTTTGCCGTTCTGGTGGTCTGTCTCATTGTCTGGTTTCTCGGCACCGAACTGGGCCAGGCCATCCTTGCCACCGGCGACAACCCGCAGATGATCAGAAGCCTTGGCGTCAATACCGATGCCATCATCATCCTCGGCGTCGGTATATCAAACGCCCTGGTGGCCCTGGGCGGGGCCCTGGTGGCCCAGAATCAGGGGGCGGCCGATGTCGGCATGGGCATCGGTACCATTGTCGCTGGCTTGGCCTCGGTCATCATCGGCGAGACGGTCTTCGGTTGCCGGACCATCGCCAGGGCCTTTATCGCCGCCCTTCTCGGCTCGATCGTCTACCGCCTGGCCATCGCCCTGGCCCTGGGCCTGGAGATCGGCGGTTTCAGGTTCAATCCGAGTGATCTCAATCTCATCACGGCCGTTCTGGTCATCACCGCCCTGATCGCCCCCAATCTCAAGAGAAGGCTGATAGCGCATTGATACGCCTGGAAAACATCATAAAATATTTCCATAAGGGGAGCGTCAACGAGGTCTTTGCCTTGAACAATCTCAGCCTGCAGATAGAGGAGGGTGATTTTGTCACGGTCATCGGCTCAAACGGCGCCGGTAAATCGACGCTTTTAAACTGCATTGCCGGCGGTTTCTTCCCCGATTCCGGCTCGATCTCGATCAGCAGCCATGACGTCACCAGCTGGCCGGAATACCAGAGGGCCCGCTTTATCGCCCGGGTCTTCCAGGATCCGCTCCTTGGCACCTGTCCCTCCGCCACCATCGAACAGAATATGGCCCTGGCCATCCGCCGCGGCTTGAAAAGGGGCCTGGCCCGTGGCGTGAAGGCGAGTGATCGTCTCCGCTTCCGGCAGGAACTGGCGCATCTGGGACTTGGCCTTGAAGATCGCCTGCTCGACAAGGTCGGGCTGCTCTCCGGCGGCCAGCGCCAGGCCCTGACCATGCTCATGGCGACGATGATCAGACCGGAGGTGTTGCTGCTCGATGAGCATATCGCCGCCCTCGATCCGAAGACCGCCAACCAGATCCTCGCCCTGACCCATGATATCGTCAGACAGCAGGGCCTTACCACCCTGATGATCACCCACAACATGAAACATGCCATAGCCTTTGGCAACCGGCTGATCATGCTGCACCAGGGCCGGATCATCCTTGATCTCAGCGGCAAGGCCAAAGAGAACCTGACCGTGGCCGACCTCTTGGCCCAGTTCTACAAGACCCAGGGCGAGGAACTGGCCCTTGATTCGCTGTTGCTCGGCTAATCCCGCTGTTTTTTCTTGCTGTTAGATATTTCCAGCCAGAATTCTTCGCAAAATCTCCACCCCGTCCGGGGTGAAAGGTTCGCTGAGGCTGAGAAGCAAGGCCTCATCCAGCGGGGTAAAGCGGCCATAAGCCACCTCTTCGACCTGCAGGATGAAGGGACCTTCATGGCTGCAGTAGAAGACCCGGCCCCAGACCCGGTTGTCTGGATCCTCATAGTAGTGATCAAAAAGCACGATCAGAGGTACATCCCGGATTCCCAGTTCTTCCGCAAGTTCCCGTTCGGCTGATTCCTCGTAGGACTCACCCGCCATTACCACCCCGCCCGCCGCTACATCCCAATAGCCGGGATAGATGTCCTTCGTTTCGGTGCGTTTCTGCAGAAACAATTCACCGCTCGTATTGAAAACCAGGATAAAACTGGCCCGGTGTGTCAAGGCCTTACGGCGCATGACACTTCGCGGTGCCGCCCCGGTTATCCGGTTCTGCCGGTCGACGATCTGTACCTGTTCTTCGATTGGATTGTTCATTCTGGCGAAAGATGGTTGTTTTGCGGTATTTCGGCTCAACCGTTCCGATCAAGGAGGCTGCGTATCTTTTGAGCAAGTATCTCCGGGTGGATGTCATAGTCAGTCTTGCCGAGAATTTCTGTCTCGGTCTTGCCGATATTTCGGCAATGGAGGCTGTTGGAGAAGATGAAGCGCCCCTCTCCGTCTTTGGCATAGGCGTTGAGCGGCCGGGAGTGCAGGAGACTGTTGAGGAGAGAGTTGTCCGGGATAAAGGGGGCTGAGAGGGGAGAGTTGCCGTCCGGCGATGTGTCGTGTGCTGCCATTGTTTTTCCAGGTCGCGGAGTGGAGGTGGCACGACTGCATGTTGTCTTTGCTGATAATATACCTGCTTCGTCTGCAGAAATACAGATACAATCATCCGGCCATCAAGGTCGAAAGACATGCACTGGGCCATGGGAAGGGCTTTGCTGATTTACAGTGCGGCGGACAGGATGGCTCTTCTGCTTTCCGCTCGATTTCCGTGAGGATCTCTTGGCAGTTGTCGAGCAGCTGCTCTTCGCTTTTGGCCTGATCGAGTATGCGGAGTATCAGGAGCTACAGGGCCGAGTTCGTGAAGATGGTGGAGATGAGCGAATTGCTGCAACGCTAGGCCACGATTTTCTCAGAGTCGTTCCGCGGAACAATGGGGTCGGATATTTCTGTAACCGGGCAAAAGATCTTTGCTGGTTTACGGCGGGATCAGGGTACTGCGCAGCGATCGCAGGAAATATGGTTGTTGTGTCGAATGGAGAAATACGATAGGCTGAGAATCAGCGTCGACGTGTGAAACGGTCGGGAAAGTCTTTGGCCTTCCTGAAAATATCCTCTACTCTTTTCGTGTTGGATCAATGGATTACAGCAGATTGAAAGGCCGCTCCGCCTTCCCCTTTCAGACACTTGCAGTGGCGGTTGCATTTTCCCCGAGATTGGAAGCGGTGTTGGCCGAGGCGGCAAGGCTTGCCGATACCTGCAAAGCGCAATTGCTACTGGTCCATGTCGGCAAGCGAACCTCCGGCAAAGAAACGGTCCTGCAGGAGATATGCGGCAGTCTGGGAATCGGTAGGGAGTCGAGGATGATCTGGCAGAGCGGTGACCCGATTCCCTGCCTGCTCAGGACCTGCAAGGAGAATCTGGTGGATCTCCTTGTCCTCGGAGCCCTGCGCCGGGAAAATGTCCTGCGCTATTATCTCGGTTCAGTCGCCCGGGGAATAAGCCGCCGGGCCAAGTGTTCTCTGCTTCTGCTTATCGAACCCAAGGTGCAGGGGACTTCATTCCGGAATATCGTGGTCAGTTGCGTTAAGCATCCCAAGACCCTGCCTACCCTGAATACCGCCGTGTATTTTGCCGGGCTGGTCGGTGCTCGGGAGATTCATGTGGTCAGGGAGGTCGATCAGTCAGGCCTGGCTATGGCGATGTCTGATGACAGCACCATGGGCGAGGCCTCGCAGGTCAAAGATCAGCTCTATGAACAGGAGGTCAGTGCCTTGCAGGATCTGGTCGCCTCCTGCGATCCGGGGGATATCACGGTCAGTCGCAAGGTCATTGTCGGCTGTCCGGGATTTGCCATCCGGCAGTATTCGGAAAACTCCGGGGCCGATCTCATGGTCATCAATTCCCCGGACAGTCGGTATGGCCTCATCGACCGAATTTTCACCCACGATATGGAGCATATCCTGGAGCGCATGCCATGCAATATGCTCATCGTCCATTCGCGAATCTCTGATTGATGCAGCCCATGGTAAAACTGAGCCAACATGATCTCGTCATTCTGCTGCTGGCGATCAGCACCATGCTGATATTGTCCCGCATAGCCGCCGAGCTCGGAAAAAAAATCGGGCTGCCCATGGTTATGGGTGAGTTGCTCATCGGTGTTGCCCTCGGGCCCACGGTTCTCGGGGCAATCTCACCCTCGACCTACACTACCCTTTTCCCCTTTGCCACCAACGCCAACGTCTCTCTGGCACTTGATACCATTTTTTCACTCTCCGTGATCTTACTCCTGTTTGTCACCGGTCTTGAGCTGCGCTTATCCTTGTTTCTCCAGCATGGCAGGGTGGCAATCTCTACAGGTTTTGGCAGTATGATTCTACCCTTTGTCACGGGCTTTGCGGTGGCGTGGTTTTTCCCGGAGTGGTTCCATCTCCAGGCCGAGGAGGCAAACTATCTGCTGTTCGCGCTCTTCCTCGGCACTGCCATGTCCATCTCAGCCCTGCCGGTCATCGCCAGAATTCTGCTGGATATGAAGATACTGAAGACCGACATCGGTATGATCATCATTGCCTCGGCCATTTTTAACGATGTCGTGGGCTGGCTCATTTTTTCCTTTATCCTGTCGATGGTCGGGCAGGGTGGAGAGACGGCGGAGATCGGCCACACTGTCGCCTATATCGTGGTCTTTGCCGTCTTTATGCTGGTTATCGGGAGGTTCATTCTCAATCGTATCCTGCCCTGGATTCAGTCGCGCCTGTCCTGGCCCGGAGGAGTGCTGTCCATGAGCCTCGGCCTCTGCCTGCTCTGTGCGGCCTTTACGGAGAGCATCCATATCCATGCCATCCTCGGCGCCTTTATAGCCGGACTTACCATTGGCGATTCCGTTCATCTGCGGGAACAGGCCCGTGAGATCATGCACCAATTCGTCACTAATTTTTTTGCCCCCCTGTTCTTTGTCTCCATCGGCCTGAAGGTCGATTTCGTCCGGAATTTCGATCTGGGGATCGTCGCTCTGGTCCTCGGGCTGGCCTTTGTCGGCAAGGTGGCAGGGGCCGGGATCGGGGCGCGCCTGGGAGGCATGTCCGGCAGGCACAGCATGGCCATAGGATTTGGCCTGAACGCCCGCGGGGCCATGGAGATCATCCTGGGCAGTCTGGCCTTCGAGGCCGGCCTGATCAATCGCCAGGTCTTTGTCGCCCTCATCGTCATGGCCCTTATCACCAGTATTACCAGCGCCCCTCTGATGCGGCTCTTTCTTGATGATAAAAAGTGATTGATCAGGCAGCTCTATTTCTGCGGAAAAAGGCATTGCCGCGGGGGAGGAGATACTCTAGGATACAGGGCGCGGGAGGACTGACCTTGCCGTACCGTGGGCACTGCACTCGGCCGACCCGTATTGCAACACCGCAACAGACACTATACAGGAGAAAACATGAAGCGTGGAACCGTCAACAAGACCGTTCTTTTGGTTATAGTATTTCTCATATCGACGGTCTTTCTGGTGATGATCCAGCAGTTTCTCATGCCGCTCTTCGTGGCCGGCCTGTTCTCGGCCATGGCCAGACCGATCCATCACTGGCTTACCAGGCGGCTTGGCGGGCGTGAGAATGTCGCCTCGGTACTCACCATCCTCGGTATTGTTTTTCTGGTCCTCGGGCCGCTTTCAGTCCTCATCGGCGTCGTGGTGGCCCAGGCCGTCAATGTCGGTCAGTCGATTACCCCCTGGGTCCAGAACTTCATCAATGAACCGACCGAGATGACCCGCTATCTTGAAAAGATTCCTTATTACGATGAGATCCTGCCCTACCGCGACGTCATCCTGGAGAAGGTTGGGGAGGTCGTCGGTTCCATCTCCACCTTCCTCATCGACTCGCTGTCTTCGGTGACCAAGATGACCGTGGAGGCGGTATTCAGCTCAATCATCATGCTCTATGTCATGTTCTATTTTCTGACCATGGGCGACAAACTGCTCATAAAGATCCTCTATTTCCTCCCCCTCCATGACCGCGACGAGCAGTTGCTGCTGCATCGTTTCACCTCGGTGACCAGAGCGACGATCAAGGGCACGCTCATCATCGGCATCATGCAGGGGATAATCTGCGGCATTGCCTTCGCGCTGGCCGGCATAAAAGGACCTGTCTTCTGGGGCACGGTCATGGCCGTAATGTCGATCATCCCGGCCTTCGGCACGGCCATCATCTGGGTCCCGGCCCTGATCGTCCTGGCCATCCAGGGAGATTTTAGCGGAGCCGTCATCCTGGCTGTGCTCTGTGGGGCGGTGGCCGGCAATCTTGATAATGTCATCCGGCCGCGGCTGGTGGGCAAGGACACCGAGATGCACGATCTTTTCGTGCTTTTCGGCACTCTCGGCGGTATTACCATGTTCGGTCTGCTCGGTATCATCATCGGGCCGATCATCGCCGCGCTCTTTATCACTGTCTGGGAAATCTACGGCGATGCCTTTCGGGAGCACCTGCCGGATGTCGGGTCGATACTGCGGGCGGTGGTGGAAAAGGCGCCGGAATATGAGGAAGTAGAAGAAATTCTTGTCCGCGATGAGGAGCAACCTGTTGAGGAAACGAAGGACTAATAAAATAGGGACACTCCCCCTATTTCCTTTTGGGAAATAGGGGGAGTGTCCCTATTTTATGTCTCGTAATCGATCATCCGTCGCTCGCAGGTCCGGGGCCGTACGGTCTTGCCGGCCTCGATATGCAGCGGGTGGTGCTGGTAGCCGGCCAGGGCCTCCCTGCTCTCAAACTCCGAGTAGAGAACGATGTCTCCCGCCGTCTCCTTGCCACTAGAGTCAAAACCCACTTCGAGATGCAGCAGGCCGGGAATCTTGCCCCGCAGGCCGTGCAGGACCTCGCGGATTGTCAGGGCATCGGAGTTTTCCTCTATTGGCTCGGTGCGGTTGATGAGTTTCCAGCAGACGATGTGTTTGATCATGTCGGTTCCAAAGGGACACTCCCCCTGTTTCCTATGGGGAAATAGGGGGAGTGTCCCTGGTTTTCTCTATTTGGAAATTTCGAGAAGTTGTTTCTGTGATTCGATGATCTGTTCCAGCATGCTGTTCATCATCTCTGCTTTCTGCTTCATCATCGTGTGACACATCGTCATGTCACCCATCATCCCCGTCATACCGGGTTTCCCCTGATCAGCGGACATTGTCGTCATCATTGGGCAGCTATCCATCTTCATATTGCCCATATTCCGCATCATCTTCATGCCGCTGCTCATACCGGCGAGGTGTTCACGCATGAGGTTTTTGCGCATGGCAGGGTTTTTCGTAGTCTTGATTTTTGCCATCTGGGCCTGCATTGCCTGCATATGGGTCATCATGGCCGCATGGCTTTTATTCATCTCCGCCATACCGTCCATACCTTTCATGGCGTTCATATCATGGCCGGCGGGTTTTGAGGCCGCATGTGCGGTAGCCCCGGAACTCGAATGATCCATCGCTATTGGTTGAGCAGGCGAGGCCGAACCGCCGTGGTTCATGGATGAAGTGCAGCCGGTCACGATGAAGAATAAAGCCAGCAGGAGCGGTAAGTATCGTGTTTTCAGCATGGTATCCTCCAGATGATGAGTTGATGCGTTAATGAGTAGACTGCAGTAGATAATGCTACGCAGCGGTATTTATATAGAATAAAACGAAAGGTTTAAAAGGCAAGGAGCATTCCTTTTTTAACTGGCTTTTGGCGGGTTTGCAGTCCGGGCCCGTTCTCCAAGTTTTTCGATCAGGCGTGTGAAGGCGGGAGATCGGTCGTGTCTGTCGAGCTTGACATCGATGATGGTAAAGCTCTCGATGTTCTTTTTGGCGGTCCGCAGGGCTTGGGCCAGTTCGTTCTCGGTCTCGACGATGAAGCCGATGCCGGTACCGATGACCGAGGGGATTTTGCTGAAGTGCCAGGGGTGGACATCGTTATAAGAGGTGTCGTGTATCGGTCGCCCGGTGGCATAGCCCTCGTTGTTGAGGACGATGACGATGGGATTGAGGCCATAGTGGGCGATGGTTGAGATCTCCATGCCGGTCATCTGGAAGGCCCCGTCACCCACCAGAATCAGCGGCCGGATGGCCGGATCGGCGAGTTGGGCGCCGAGTGCCCCCGGCACGGCGAAACCGAGAGAGGCAGAGAAGGCCGGGGAGAGGAATTTGCTGGAATGATGGATGAAGAGATCGCTTGCGCCAAAGAGTGCGTCGCCGATATCGGCGACAACCAGGGTCTTTTCGTCTATGAATGTGTTGATCTGCCGGAAGAGGTTGTCGACGGTGATCTTCGTATCCTGTTGACCCCCGACAAATGCCTTGGGCTTCTGTGGACGCGGGATATCTCCCAGCTTTTTCGGGTGGATAGGGGCCTTGAGCAGGCCTTTGATAAAATCCTGAAAGAGAATATCCTCAAAGTTGTGGCGTTTGATGGAAACCTTCTCACTCGTGGCATAGATTGAGGCGGCAGGATCTATTTTGGCCATGCAGAGACCGAGATCCAGGTCCGAGAGGAAGGCCCCGAGCAGGAGCAGGCAGTCGCTCGATTCAACAGAGGACTGGACCTCTTCAAGGCCAATCGCCCTCTCATAGATCCCCATATAGAACTTCTCCGTATCGGCGACGACCGACTTGGCGAGAATCGTCGCGGCCACGGGAATCCCTTTTTTCCGCGCCAGTTGACAAAGTTCTTTCTGCAGACCGAACCGGTGAATCTCGACCCCAGCCAGGATGACCGGGCGTTCGGCCGCATTGATCAGGTTGGCGGCCTCAGCAAGGGCTTTCTGCAGGGTTGCCGGGTTGCTCGATTCCTGTTCGAGCGGGATCATGCGCTGGGGAGGACAGAAGGCCAAGACCTGATCCCGCGGCAATTCGATATAGACCGGGCGTTTGTAGCGCAGGGCGGCGCTCAGTACCCGGTCAATCTCGGACCGGGCGGTCTCGGGCGAGTCGATGCTGGTTGCGGCCACGGTGAATTCTGCGAAGATCCGTCTCTGAGCCCCGAAATCGGTGATCTGGTGTTGGCGGAGCTGACTCTTTTTCTGCTCTTCGATGCCGGGTGCCCCGCTGATGACGACGACGGGTGATTTCTCGGCGTAGGCCCGGGCCGTGGTATTGGCGAGCTTGAGTGCACCCACGCCATAGGTGACGCAGACCGCACCGAGTCCTTTGATCCTCGCGTAGGCGTCGGCGGCAAAGCCGGCCCCCTGCTCGTCGCAGGTGTTGATGACCTTGATCGATTCGGTTTTGCTGAGGAGGTCATAGAAGCCGTGGACATACTCGCCGGGTATGCCGAAGATATGCCTGACACCGAACTCTCTCAGCCGTCTGATTAGGTAATCGCCAATCCGTTCCCTCTCGTTCATGTTATCTCCATCACTGTGTCATTTTGGGTTTCTCCTATAAATAATACTTATTCGGCGGGCGAAAGCAATATTTCAGGGCAGTATTCCCCAAGTCCTTGTCCCTGCTGGGCTTCGGCGGATGCTGCGGGATCTGGTCATTCGGGCATCACGGAAGGCCTCATGAATTGTCTTGTAAGAGATTTTATTTTTACGATACAACTAACATGAGGAGTGGATTCAGTCTGAGATACTATTCGACTGGCTGGCTTGATGCCGACAGGCGTTCAACGGATGGCGGGGTGTATGGTGGTGATTTTAGAAAAACGCAGAGAAAAACCCGACGTTTGGCAAGCAGCCGAGAGACTGCTTATATTACTTCTTGTCGGGATGTTCCTGTTGCTCTGTCGCCCGAATCCGGGAAGGACGGAGACCATCTCCGGAGAACTGTCCCGCTCACATGCCGCCTTTCTGCTGAGTGCCGCCCGCTTTACCACCTGGCCTGCTGATGCCTTTCAGGGCGAAGCGAGGCCTCTTGTCTTCTGCGTTTATAAGGACAGGGAGACCGGAATGGCTCTGCGTGAGCGTCTTCAGGGCGAAACAATCAAGGGCAGGAGTCTCCGCCAGGTTGATATCGATACTTTTACGCAGCTTTCACAATGTCATGTGGTGTATCTGCCGGCGACCCGGTTGGCTGAGTATGTCGCTGCGGCCAATGGCGCCTATGGTGTTCTGACCGTCAGCGATTGTCGGGAATTCGCCGAAGCCGACGGTATGCTCGGTTTTATCCGGAGTGATCAGGGCGTCGATGTGGTCATCAATCCCGAGGTGATGATCCATTCGGGGCTGAGCATAAGTCCCAGCCTGCTGCAGATGGCAGAACTGGTAAAGACCAAAAATGCCGGCACCGGAAATCGGACCATAGGCAGGTAATCATCATGTTCACGTCATTTTTTCATGCCCTGCCGATACGGCGTAAGCTGACCCTGTTGATCCTGGTCATCACCGGCACGGCCCTCCTGCTCTTTTCGGCCCTCTCGGGCTTCAATCAGATCCGCCTGTTGCGCCGGTCGATGCTCGACAACCTGAATATCCTGGCGGAATCCATCGCTGATCTCAGTACCGCGGCCATAAGCTTCAACTCGGGAGCCACGGCAAACCAGATCCTCACCACCCTGAAGGCCGACCCGGATATCGAGTTGGCGGTCATCTATACAGAAGACAAGGTGGCCTTTGCCAACTATCTCAATCCGGAATATGCGGCGAAGGCTATTCTGCCCAGCAACTTTCCTGCTAAGGGGCACGCCTTCATCTTCCAGGATCGCAAGGTCAAACTGCGGCTTTTCTACCCTATCACTCTGGATGGCCGGCCCCTCGGTCTTCTCTATATTCTCGCCAATACCAATCAGGCGGTCGACCAGCTCATGAATTCGGCAATACTCCTGGTCCTGAGCTTCTTGGCGGTGCTCTTTGTTACCCTTTTGCTCTCTTCAAGCCTGCAGCAGCTGATGATCAAGCCTGTGTTTTCGCTGGCCAGAACGGCCAGGAAAATCTCGGAAGAGGGCGATTATTCCATCCGGGTAAAACGGAAATACAAGGATGAAATCGGCAGCCTGATAGATGATTTCAATACGATGCTCGAGGCCATTGAGATCCGCGACGCGGAGCTCAATGAGCACCGGAACAACCTGGAAATCCTGGTGCAGGAGCGCACCGAAGAACTGCGCATGAAGCGTGACGAGGCCTTGGCCGCCGCCAAGGCCAAGAGTGAGTTTCTCGCCAATATGAGCCATGAGATCCGCACGCCGATGAACGGCGTCATCGGCGTCCTCTCTCTGCTGCGGGATGCGCCTTTGAGTGAGCAAAACCGCAGGCTTCTCGACAGCGCCAGCCGCTCGGCGGATTCTCTCTTGCTCATTATCAATGATATCCTCGATTTTTCCAAGATCGATGCGGGAAAGATTGACTTCGAATCGATCGTCTTCGATCTCCGGGAGCTCATGGAAGAGACCTCGGAGCTGTTTATCGATACGGTCAATCTCAAGAATCTTGATCTGGTCTGCTTTGTGCCGATTGATATCAATTGTCGGATCAAGGGTGATCCGACGAGACTGCGGCAGATTCTCACCAACCTGGTGAGCAATGCCGTGAAATTCACCGAAAAAGGCGAGGTGGTGCTCCAGGTCGAGCGGGCCGGGAACGTGGAGAATCGGCAGTCCCTGCGCTTTTCCGTAGAGGATACCGGCATCGGCATTGGCGAAAACGTGATCAACAAGCTTTTTGAAAAATTCACCCAGGCCGATGGCTCAACAACCCGCAAATACGGCGGGACCGGACTTGGTCTGAGCGTCTGCAAGCAGCTGGTGGAAATGCAGGGCGGCGAGATCGGCGTGGAGAGTGTCGAAGGGAAGGGATCTCTCTTCTGGTTTACCCTACCCTTTGCGGTTGTAGAGGAGTCGAGCCCGCTCATACCCTGCAAGAAACTTGCGAACAAACGTTTCCTCATCGTCGACGACAATGCCACCAACCGCATGATCATCGAACATTACCTGCAGGTCTGTCCGGTTCAGGTCTATTCCTGCGGCGACGCCCAGAGCGCTCTGACGATGCTCGAAAGCATGAACAGCCAGGGCATACCCATCCATACCGTACTGCTCGATTATCACATGCCGGAGATGGATGGTCTGCAACTGGCCCAGCGTATCAAGGGGGTCTATAAGGAGCAGGCCCCGGAGATGATCATGCTGAGTTCGGGCGGAGTGTCCAGAGGGAAGGCCCTCGAGGCCGGTATCCGCTCGGTCATCTATAAGCCTATCCGGCAGCTCCAGCTCTATGACACCCTCTCCTCGGTTGTGCCGGGCCGCAAACACTCTCTGAAGAGGAAGGAAGAGAATCAGAAGAAGGCTTTCCGCCTGCAGGGCAGGGTCCTGCTTGTTGACGATGAGCCGATCAATCAGAAGGTCGCCGCGGCGATTCTCCAGAAGTTCGGTCTGCAGACCGAGGTTGCGGCTAATGGCCGGGAGGCGGTGCAGATGGTCCAGGCCAAGGACTACTCCCTTGTGCTGATGGATATCCAGATGCCGGAGATGAGCGGTTTTGAGGCCACCGAGATCATCCGTCGGCGCGAACAGCAGGAGGGCGGCAAGCGTGTGGTGATCATCGCCATGACCGCCAATGCCATGGAGGCGACACGCAAGCGTTGCCTGGCCATCGGTATGGATGATTTTATTACCAAGCCGATCAAACCCGATGTCCTGGCCGAGCGTCTTTATCCCTGGCTGGGCATATCTCTTGATGCCGCTGCAGCCACACACAGCGGCGATGATGCGCAAGTCGAGGAAAAAATAGGACAACAGTCGCACTGGAACCGCATCAGGGCCCTGGAGTTTGTCGGTGGCGACGCAGAACTGCTCAGGCAGATGCTGGGACTTTTCTTGCAGAGAAACGGGCAGCTGTTGGGCCGGGTGGAAGCGGCCGTTGCCGCACGAGATGCCGCAGCCCTTTGTGAGGCAGCTCATGCCTACAAAGGGGCGGTCAGCCACTTTGCCGCCCTCGAAGTGCGCGAACTCGCCTTTACCCTGGAAAAGGTCGGAAAAAGCGGGGAACTGGGCAATATCGAGGAACTCTGGGGGCAGTTGCAGGTGGCATCAGGCCAGTTGCAGGATGAATTGCAGCAGGCCTTCAGCCAGGAATCGTGAAAGGCCTGCTTTTTTGTGGAGTAGGCGTTCAACATACCTCACTTTCTGCACCTGTCGTCCGGTTGTCAGCGCGTGCGGGCCAGCACGACCAGAGCGGTGAGAATGATGCTGCCGCCGATAAGCTTTATCGGGGTGATCGGTTCGCCAAGGAAGACGGAGGCGAGGATCACCGTCACCAGCGGTTCAAGCGTGGAGATCGTGGCCGCGTCACTTGCCCCGAGCCGGGCCAGACCGACAAAAAACGACACCATGGCGATTACCGTCGAGATCAACGCTATCGCCACCACCGCCAGCCATCCTGACGCCGATCCCGGCAAGGTCGGCGCCCTGATCGCGGCCATCACAGCAAAGACCACAGCGGCCGAGAGCATCACCACCGTTGCCGCCGGCAGTGCCCCCTCCGCCCGCATCATCCTGCTCCCTACCAGAATATAGATCGAATAGATCAGGGCCGCACTGATGCCGAGCACGACGCCCTGCAGGCTGCCGGTGGTATCGCCGCCGATAGTCAGGGCCGTGCCCGCCAGGGCTGCCACCACCGCCCCAAGTTGTATCCGAGTCAGGTGTTGGCGCAGGAAGATGGCGCCAAGCACGGTGACCAGCGCCGGATAGAGATAGAGGAGCAGGGATATCAGACCAGCCGAGGCATAGTTCAGGGCCGAGAAAAAACAGAATGACTGGCCGACATAACCCAATCCGCCCATGCAGGCCAGGGTCAGCAGATTCCTGCCGCGCGGCCAGCGCAGGCCCTTGGTCAGCATGATGGCGCTCATCAAGAGGGCGGCAAAGGTGAAACGCAAGGCCAGTACCGCTACCGGCTCGGCACCGGAGGCATAGGCGATCTTGATGAAGATCGGCAGTGCTCCGAAAGAGGCGGCGGAAAGTGCAACATACAACACACCGATAAGGGGTGTGGAATCAGCAGAGGAAGACGGGGACATAGGGTTTATCAAAAAAATTATTGGTCGGACGGGAGCGCGACAGGTGTGGTACGGTTATGTTTGAACGACGACTCACTCCGGCCAGAGGCTCTCTTACCGCCATCCCCAAGTGTCCTATGATAGCCGAAAATGCCGGTCCTGTGATAGGAAAAAACTGAATCGCGGCGGGGGAGTCCGGTTTTCTTCAGTGTGGCAAATATCAACAAACCGTTTGACATAATCCAAGAATTTGCTATAAAAAAATATGATTGAGCGCTCGTTCATAACTGTGATTGAGCGTCTGCCTTTCAGTCATACGCTTCAGGTTGACTTTTTGTTGTTCGGTCATCCCGGAGCGGCGGCCGTATACATGGCCTGTTCTTTGCGCCAGCAACGTCAAAAATCAGAAAACAAGGAGGAACTCGAGGTTTTGCAGAGATGTGAATGGTACTACCAAACCTCTGATCAGCGTCACCTGTTTGCCGAAATGGTACCGTGAAACCGGCAAGGAATCTGCCCGGCTGAAGAAACGGTGAGGGGAGAATGAGGATAATATAAACGGAATTGAGGAGATAACAGCGATATGGATAACCAGAATGTCTTTTTTGATGTGTTGACGCCGGTTCATTTTATCAGCCGGTCTGCCATGATTTATCCGCATAAAACGGCCATTGTCTACAACGAGAAGCGCTACACTTACAAAGAATTCTATGAACGGGTCAATCGCCTGGGCAGTGCATTACAGAGGGCCGGCATCGGCAAAGGGGACAAGGTGGCATTCATCTGCCCGAATACCCCGGCCATGCTTGAAGCCCATTTTGCCGTGCCGATGATCGGTGCGGTGCTGGTCAGTGTCAATATTCGCCTGGCATCCCCGGAAATCAGCTATATTGTCAACCATTCCGACGCCAAGGCCCTGTTCGTCGACAATGAATTCGGCGGCATTGTCAAGCCGATTTTCGGTGAACTGACCCAGGTCGAAATGATTGTCAATATCTGCGATATCAGTGATGATAAACCGCTTCCCGGCCTGGACTATGAGGCATTTCTGGCTACGGGTTCGCCTGATCCGCTCAAGGTCATCGTTGACGATGAATATCAGAATATTACCATCAATTACACCAGTGGCACCACCGGATTGCCCAAGGGCGTCATGTATCATCACCGGGGCGCCTACTTGAATGCTCTCGGCGAAATGATGGAAACCGGATTCAATTCCACCTCGGTCTATCTCTGGACCCTGCCGATGTTTCATTGTAACGGCTGGTGTTTCACCTGGGGCGTGACGGCGATGGGCGGCACGCATGTCTGCCTGCGTAAGGTGATCCCTGAGGAAATTTACAAGATGATCGAGAGGGAAAAGGTCACCCATCTCTGCGCTGCGCCGACCATCCTCATCGGTATGTCGTCCTACGCCACAGCCAACAACATCAAACTCAAACACGCCTTGCAGATTATCACCGCCGGAGCCCCACCCGCTCCGACCATTATCCAGAACATGGAGACCATCGGTTCCAACATCCTCCACGTCTACGGTCTGACCGAGGTCTACGGGCCGCACACCGTCTGCGCCTGGCAGGAGGAGTGGGCTGATCTCTCGCCCGAAGAACAGGCCAATATCAAATCACGGCAGGGCGTGGCCTATGTGGTGGCCATGTATGCGGATGTGGTTGACGTGGTAACCATGCAGCCGGTACCGCGGGATGGCAAAACCATCGGCGAGATCGTCATGCGCGGCAACAACGTGATGATGGGCTACTACAAAGACCCCGCGGCCACGGCCACGGCCTTTGAGGGCGGCTGGTTCCACAGCGGCGATCTGGCGGTCATGCATCCTGACAATTACATCCAGATCATGGACCGTAAAAAAGACATCATCATCAGTGGCGGCGAAAACATCTCGACCGTTGAGGTGGAAAACGTCATTTACCGTCACCCGGATGTCCTGGAGGTGGCGGTGATCGCCGTGCCGGATGAAAAATGGGGCGAGGTGGCCAAGGCCTTTGTTGTCGCCAAGGAGGGCACCGCGCCCACCGCCGAGGACATCATCGCCTTCTGCAAAGAGAGAATGGCCAAGTTCAAGGCACCCAAGTACGTGGAATTCGGCGGCCTGCCGAAGACCGCCACCGGCAAGATCCAGAAGTTCAAACTGCGCGAAAAGGAATGGCAGGGCCGGGACAGGCGGGTGAATTAATATTTGTGGCCTCCCTCTGCATCCGCAGAGGGAGGCCATGTTTGCCGGCAGGTTTTACCCCGCGATCAGATACCGTTGAAGGGATAAGGGAAGAAGGGATAAGGGGTCAGATAAGGGATAAGGGGTCAAGTCTGCCGTTGGCTTTTGTTGGGGGGGCAAAAAGGAAAAGGGGTCAAGTCTGCCCTTGGCTTTCATTATAAAATGTGTTACAGGGTGAGAGTATGTCAAGACCATTACGCATAGAATTTCCGGGGGCATGGTATCATGTCATGAACCGAGGCAGGAGGAGGGAAGAGATCTTTTTGTCCCGAACGGACTATGAATCCTTCGTCAAAATTCTGCAG
>JANOIV010000014.1:0-10012 GCA_031407875.1 Desulfobulbaceae bacterium
CAAGGTATCTTGCCAAGGACCGCAGTTCGACAACAGGGGTCGGGAAAAAGCCCAGAGAGCGCCTGGGTAATTGTATTGATTTCGTCGTATATGCCATAAACTCTTGACCTCCAATATGCCAATTGCTAAAGTCCCTTCCAGGCTGAGTTTGCTAAAAAGTGGGAATTATTATTCCTTCTTCTTCCAATCCCGGAGGACACTAACCTGAGGAAAATATACTTTTCCTGAGATTTGAGGTGCCTGAATGTCATACATTACCTGGGACGACTCGTTCAGCGTGGATAACGCTGAAATCGATGAGCAGCATATAAAGTGGATCGCCATCCACAATACCCTCCATGAAACCCTGATCGAAGGCGACACCGCCGCTCTGCAGCAGGCCGCCATCAAGACCCTCCGGGAAATGTATGAATATGTCAGATACCACTTCGCCTTTGAAGAAGCATATTTGAGCCGGATCAACTACCCCGGCATCCAGGCACACTGGCGATTGCACAAGGATTTCGATAGCCAAATCTATGGCTATCTGCGGGATGCCCAAAATGAGGAAATGTCCATTCTCAACAGTGAACTGGTAAAGATCCTGAAAAACTGGCTGGTGCACCACATCCTCACCGAAGACATGAAGTTCTCCCCACTGCCCGGAAAAAAACCAGGGCTTTGATTCCTCCGTCCCCTCTTTTTCTCGCCCTCCCGGTACAGCAGCAAAAAAATCCCCGCCGGTCAGCGGCCGATCTCTTTGACAAACGTGCGGATCTCCTGCAGGACCGCTGTCCGAAGCCCGTCTTCCTCCATCATCAGTTCATGTCGTCCGCCGGGAAAGGCAATCCGTCGGCAATCCGCCAACCGGTCGCAGATCTCCTGCTGTTCGCGCCGGCCGACCACCCTGTCGGCCTCGCCCTGCAGCAACAAGACGGGCAGCTGCAGATTGATCCGCATCTTCTGCAACTCTGCCACTGCCGTAAAAGATTGATCCAGCCAACCAAAGGTCGGACCACCCAGAGCCAGCGCCGGATTCTCTTCGATCAGCTGCAGGTTCCGGGCAAAACGGCTGCTGCTGCCGGTAAGATCATTGTCCGCAAAAGGGATATCAGGTTTATAGGGGCCAGTGCCGAAGACATAATCCGTCTTTCGACCAACCAGGACGGCGGCACGAGAGATGATCCGGGCCAGAAATCCGGGAATCGGTCGGGTAGTGATTGAAAACATCGGCGAAGAGAGGATGAGGCCACCCAGGAGATCCTGGTGCTCCATGGCATAGAGCAGGGAGATCGTGCCACCCATACTGTGCGAAAGAAGGATAATTTTCCGGGGCCGATCCGGCCGGACAACAGTATCGATAAAAATCTTCAGATCACCCACGTAGTTGGCAAAAGACTCGACATGACCCTTCTGGGAATCGGCCAGCAGCCGCTCCGAACTTCCCTGACCTCGATGGTCATAGATATAGAACGACACCCCGGCATCGCGCAGATCATGGCAGACCTCGGCATATTTCTCCATGAATTCGGTACGACCGCTGACGACAACAAGGGCCGTTTGCCCTGCAACCGCCCGCCGGGCATACTGCAGGCGTACCCCGCCGATCCCGCTAAAAGCCCCGAAGACAACCTCCCGACGCCAGAAATCCGCCACCCTCCCCTGTTGTTCTTTCATCACTTCCGCTCCTGAAACTGCCCCGGTCACTGCTGGGATGCTGCAGAACAACAGGCAGATGGTTATCAGCCGAAAAATATTTTTCATGTTTCCAGTCCTTTCCCGCCAAAAACCCTGTTCTCCCTCACACCGACAACCAGAGGGACCGATTTCTTCCAGCCGCACAATTTTTCGGCTGTTGTCCGGCACAGGTGCATGGATAATCAATTTGCTTAACAAACGGTAGAGTGCTACAATACTGAGGGCGGCCTGTTTGACAATATCCTGTATATGTATACAATTAGCGCCGACTTGTCATCTCGTGATAAACGACGGAACACACTCTCGTACACTTGACCGTTCTCTGCCTGCCCCAAAAGGCGCAAACGGATGGGCAAAGATTCCCTCCACTCATGACAGCAACGGAGCATGCATGCGTCCTGGAACCACACCCGTGACCGACAGCGGCCAGTATTCCCACCTCGATGAGCAGGTCCAGGTCGGGGCCATCGACAAACTGGCCCACCAGCTTCTCCAGCTCGAAAACGAACTCAACTCCAATATCCCGACAACCCTGTGGATCAGTGATCTGCACGGCGAAGGAGATCGCTTCAAATCGATCCTGCGCGGTCGGTTCGGCATGCTCTATCAAACCTGCCGGGAGGCGCTGCCCAATACCTTCAGCTCCGACAAAATTCAGTATCTGGTCAGGATTATACGCAAAAAACACTATGTCCGGGATGAAGCGATCGGCATGGACATGCAGGATGTCATCTTCTGCCTGGTTCAGGTCCTCAAATACAAGCTGACCAATATCGGCTACCAGATCAGCGAGGTCTTCCCGCCGGAATTCAGCGATACGATCAGTCGGCTGCTCTCGGGCCTGCCGGTGCCCAATCCCATTTTTGAAGAAGAGATCATCTCGATGCGCCTGATCTCCCACCTCTCGCACACCATCCGTCAGGTCCTGCTCGACCGGATTCAGGTCCTTGGTGATATCTTCGACCGCGGGCCCCAGCCCGACAAAATCATCAGGATTCTCTCTTCAAACGCCTACCGGCATATGGTCGACTATATCTTCGGCAATCATGATATCCTCTGGATGGGTGCCGCCTCCGGCAACCGCTCGCTCATTGCCGAGGCCCTGCGGATCACCTGCCGCTATGATCATTTCGCCTTCATGGAGCGCCTGCGTTTTGACACCGCTCACCTGGCCGAATTCGCCGAACGCACCTATCCCATCGACCTGATCACCGGCAACTTCAAGGCCAAGACCAACAGGGGCAGGGCCATGGAGAAGGCCCTGGCCATCATCCAGTTCAAGCTCGAAGAGCAGACCATCCGTGACTTTCCGGAATATGAGATGGGAGCACGGCTCTGGCTCGATCGTCTGGCCGATATGCTGAAAAAGGCTGAGACCGATGGTCTGAACGACGCCAGTTTTCCGACCATCGACCTCGACAATCCCGGGGCATTGACGACAGAAGAACAGCAGATCATCGACGATCTCACCCACCAATTTGCCACGAACAAACATCTTAAACGGCTGCTGCACTTCTTCTTCACCAAGGGCGAAACCTATCATATACAAAATAATTTCCTCAACATTCACGCCCTGGTGCCATCGACTGCCGATGGGGAGTTTGAGGAGTTTCTCGGCCGCCGGGGCAAGAATCTTCTCGATTTCATCCAGGAAACAATCAAACGGGTGGGCGTGAATTATCTGGCCGGCAACGAACAGCTGCCCCGCGATCAGGCCCTCTTCTTCTATCTCTGGTGCGGCCCCAAATCGCCGTTTTTCGGCAAGCACGCCATGAAGACCTTCGAACGCTATTTTCTCATCGACAAACAGAGCCACGCGGAACACTCGCTCTTCTGGAAGGACAATATGCAGACCGAGGCCTTCAAGAAAAAGATGCAGCAGGAGTTCGGCATCCAGCGGGTCATCTACGGCCATACCCCGGTCAATTACAAGAAAGGGGTGCATATGGCCAGCAAGGACGGGGTCGCCATCAATGTCGATGGCGGATTCGCCGAGGCCTACTACAATCGCGGCCACTCGCTGGTCCACACCCCGCATCAGCTCTACGGCATCATCCTGCCGACCCCCGACGAGATCCGCGAGGCCGAACAAAAACTCGAATCGGCACCGCTTGATATCGAACTGATCGACGAATTCCGTCAGCCGATGAAGATCAAAGATACCATCGAGGGCCGGATCTTAAAGAAAAAGCGCGACGAGATCATGCTGAGAATCAGAGAACTGGCACGGCAGAACGGACTCTGTTCCACCTCCCGCAGCAATGCAGACGACTGAAATTATGGATACCAACTACGGAATGGAGATCGTGCGGGCGACAGAGATCGCCGCACTCACTGCGGCCAGACGCCAGGGGCACGGCAACCATGCCGGCATCCTCAACGATACCCGGGAGGCCATCACCAAGACCCTCAACCGACTCGCCATCGAAGGTTGTGTGGTCAACGACCGGTTTGTCGGCCGGCCCGAGATCTTCCAACTCCCCCGGCTCATCGGCCGCGGCGGTCAGAAGATGGATCTCATGGCCGTGGCCCTTGAGGCCTACCATTCTGCCGCCGATGGCCGCAACAACGCCACTTCCTTTGCCGTCATCGCCAGAGAAGGCTCCATCCAGTCAGTGCCCAACCTGAGCATGTACAAGCTGGTGGTCGGCCCGGAGGTCGGCCAGGTCATCGATATCAACCAGCCGCCCATCGTCAATGTTAAAAGGGTGGCCCGGGCTCTGCGCAAATATACCGAAAACGTCACCGTCTGCATCCTCAACCAGACCAGACACGAACAGCTCATCAGTGAGGTGAGGAGCTGTGGAGCCCGGATCAAACTCATCGACGAGGGCGAAATCTCCGGCTGTCTGGCCGCCATAACCGGCGAGAAGGCCGACATCTACATGGGTTACGGCTATGCCCCGGAAGGCGCCCTGGTGGCGGCTGCGATCAGCTGTCTCGGGGGTTATTTCGAAGGCCGGATCTTCTACGAAAACGACCGGGACCGGGCCGAGGCCCTGGAACACGGAATCGACGACTTCGAGAGGATCTTCAAGGTCGAAGATCTGGTCCGCAGCAAGGAGGTGGCCATCGCCGCAACCGGCATCACGGATGGGGAATTTCTGGAAGGTGTACGCTTTACCTCGAACGGGGCCATCACCAGTTCCTTCATCGCCCGAGGGGAAACGAGGACCTACCGCAAACTCGAGACCCGGCACTTTTTCGACTATAAACCTGTTTTTTAGTCCCTTAGAAAAATTTTTTGCAGATTTTTTGCGAATAATTTGCCGAAGATGGACGATCTTGAGGCAACCCGGCGCATCCGGCTGCTGGCGAATCCCCTTGGCGGAATTCCCCTCGTCACCCTGACCGCCCAGGCCAGGAGACAGGATCGGGAGAAATGCCTGCGCACGGGCATGGATGACGACCTCAGTAAGCCGATAGATCGGGAAGAATTGAAAACTATCCCGATCCGGCAACTGCTTTGCAAATCCGGCACCTCCTGAAAAACAACGGTTCAAAAACTCTCGGGTTCCTCGGGATTATTCAATCACACCGGCAAGGGATAGCCGGCCGTTTCGCCTTTATCTTGAGATGCCGGTTTGGCTCATGCCGGTTTGGGTGGTTGACTTGCGCACTGAAAAAGCGGATAATTAAAAAGCTTCAAGTATTTGTTGCCTATTACTAACTTATTTCATGAGCGAGGGGCATGTATGAGCAGAATGAATAAGCTTCTGGTATTTGCCCTGCCTGGTTTGCGTTGTGCGCTGCCACTTGCGGATATTGAGAGAATCCTGCACGCTGTTGAAATGAGTCCTGTGCCGAACGCCCCCGAGATCGTCATGGGTCTGGTGAACGTCCACGGACATGTCATACCTGTGTTGAATATCCGCAAATTGTTCCGCCTGCCCGAGATCGAAATACGCCTGAACGATCAGATTATTATAGCCCACACAACGAGACGTCCTGTGGCAATTCTGGTGGATAACGTGATCGGTGTCACCGAATACAGCGAGCAGGATATCATTACGTCGGAAGAGCTTTTCCCCGGCATAGAGTATCTGGAAGGAGTAGCGAAGCTGAAAGACGACATTATCTATATTTACAACCTTGACAGATTTCTCTCTCAAGAAGATGAGGCCGGGATCGAGCCTCTACTGTCCGGGGCCATACCGCTACCTGACGGCGACAAGAGATAAGCTCATGGCCAACCCCACCTCTGAATCCGTGGGTGTGATAAGCCACAGTCCCCTCCTGCTTGCCAGGCTCAGCAACTTTGTTGAAACCAGTATGGGCCTGCATTTCCCGCCGGCACGCCTGGGCGATCTCGAAAGAGGGATACGCTCTGCGGCAGGCGAATTCGGCTTCAATACTGTCGAATCGTGCATCGAGTGGCTGCTTTCCTCCCCAGTATCCCATAGCCAGATTGAAACACTCGCAGGCTATCTTACTGTCGGCGAGACCTATTTTTTCAGGGATACAAGGCTCTTCGAAATTCTCGAGACACACCTCCTGCCCGAGATAATCAAGGCCCGAAGAGGCCGGGAGCAGAACCTCAGAATCTGGAGCGCAGGTTGCTCGACCGGTGAAGAACCGTATTCTCTTGGAATATTGCTGGCCAGGATTCTCCCTGATTTGCAGGACTGGAACATCACCATTCTGGCAACGGACATAGCGCCCTTAGCCCTTAAGAAGGCCTCCGAGGGAATGTATAGCGAGTGGTCTTTTCGCGATACACCCGGCTGGCTTCAAGAAGAGTGTTTCAAAAGGATACAGCGGAACTTTGAGATCGCCCCCCACATCAAGCGAATGGTCACGTTTTCTTATCATAATTTAGTGGAAGATCCGTACCGGGCGATCACAAACACTAGCAATGCGATGGACATCATATTCTGTCGCAACGTGCTGATGTATTTCTCGCGGGACCGGGCGCATGAGGTCATGCATAATCTTTCACGCTGCCTGGTCGACGGAGGGTGGCTCGCGGTCAGTCCCGTCGAGGCACCGCACACCGGATTATCGTCGCTCCTTTATCCGGTCCATTTCCCGGGCGCAATGCTCTATAGAAAAGGGGCGAAACCGCAGGACGACAGCACGCGTCCAGTTTCAACGCCCGAGGCCCCCAAGGCGAAGCAGAAAACTGCGATCATAGCCAAAGCCAATGCCGCGAGGGTGAGGCGGCAAGACAAGGTCCCGCCGGCGCCTGATCATATATTATGCGATATCGGGCTGATGTCGAATCAGGCACGGCTACTGGCCGATCAGGGAAAGCTTGTCGATGCCTTGGTAGTGTGTGAAAAGGCCATACAATCCGACAAGCTGAATCCGGCACTGCACTATCTCCAGGCGACCATACTGCAGGAGATAGGCCGGGCAGGCGATGCTGCTGCTGCACTGAAGCGCGCAATCTATATCGATCAGGATTTTGCCATAGCCCATTTTGCCCTGGGCCATCTGCTGCAGCGCCAGGGTAAACACAAGGAAGCGGGAAAACACCTGGAAAAGGCTCATGCGCTTTTGAAAGCGTATGGCCACGAGGATATCCCGCCTGAAGCCGAAGATAAGTGCGGGAAGATTGATCGAGATGATTAAGACGATGCAGGGCGTCGGAGACCGGAGGTGATTACATGAGCGACGTGCAGATTGACTGGGACAAAATCCGGCACAGGATAGACGCGGCAAACGCCGCGATTGAGAGCGGATGGGCGCCGAGTCCGGAGGACAGGAAACGCATACTGAAGGAAAGAGCAGAGATACTGGCGCGTGAAACGGCAAAGAAGGCGGAGGGAGACTCCATTGAGGTTGTAGAATTCCTTCTGGCAAACGAGCATTACGGCATTGAATCGCACTTTATTCGCGAGGTCTACCCCTTGAAGGATTACACCCCCCTGCCCGACGTCCCGCCGTTTGTCCTCGGGCTGCTGAATGTCCGGGGGCGGATCATTTCGGTCGTCGATATCAAGAAATTTTTTGACATGCCCGAAAAAGGCCTCAGCGATCTCAATAAAGTCATCATCATCAATAACGACAAAATGAAATTCGGCATCCTGGCGCTTGTCGCGTGAGGTTCGGCGGTGCAAGCGATCTTCGCTCTCAACAATTTTGGCCAGGACAAATTGCTTTTTATCTCAACGTCGCAGTAGAAATTACCCGGTTCAACAAGGCATAGTCCCCCGTTTTTTTATTTTGAACTCCTTTGAGAAGCTGAAAAAAGGTGGGGGGGTGTTTTATAATGAGGCAAATATCTCTTGCATGAAGACATTGAGGTATTACCTTTAAGGCATTGTACGAGCAGGATCAACACTCAAACACGAAAAGAGAGACCACTGTCATGACCGAAAAAGAGCCGCCGAAAGGAGCGATTTTGCAGCGAGATAAAGAGACTTACGCCATCGTGCCCCGCATTCCCTGCGGTCTGCTTACCAGGGAAAAATTAAAGAATATCGCCATGGTGGTTGAAAAATATGACATTCCTCTCGTCAAGATGACCTCCGGCCATCGCCTTGCCTTCATCGGCATGAAAGAGGATATTATCAACGACATCTATGCTGATCTCGACATGGATCCCGGCCAGGCCACCGAACTCTGCCTGCATTACGTCCAGGCCTGCCCCGGCACCGAGGTGTGCAAATTCGGCATCCGGGATTCTCTGCACTTCGGCATTGAACTGGAGAAACTACTGGCAGGCAAGGAACTTCCCGCCAAACTCAAAGTCGGGGTCTCCGGCTGCCCGTTTTCCTGTGCCGAAGGCCTGGTCCGCGATATCGGCGTGATGGGCAAGAAAAAGGGCTGGACGGTGTCTTTTGGCGGCAATTCCGGCAGGCAGGCGAGAATCGGGGACGTCCTCGCCGAAGAAATCAGTACGGAAGAAGTCATCGAACTGATCCAGAGGTGCCTTGACTTTTATAGCCGCAATGCCAGAAAACGTGAACGGACCGCCCGCTTCATCGAACGTATCGGCATTGAGGCCTTCAAAGAAGCCGTTCTCTCCTCTTCAACTCCGCGAGAGTAAGAGCCCATGGCCGTGCAGCCCTTTTCTCCCCTGATGCAGCGGTGTTTTGTCAACGCCCCCTGGTACGACCTCAAAAACGACCTCCTCGACCTCTTCCTCGAATACGGTCTGCAACCGGAGATCGGCCTTGAGGGCACCTGCCTGTATGACGAGGATATCTTGGAATTCAAAAAAGTTCATGAGGTTCTCAGGCGTAACAATCTCGGCTGCACCCTCCATGCCCCCTTTTTCGATCTCGCCCCCGGCTCACTCGATCCCCATATCCTCGAAAAGAGCCGGGAGAAACTGGAGCGGGCCATCGAACTCATCGCCGTTTTTCAACCGCGCTCCATCGTCTGTCACCTGCAATACGAAGAGAACAAGCATGGCTACGTCTTTGAGCGCTGGCGGGCCAACGCCGTAACCACCTGGCGGGACCTCTCCGCCCTGGCAGCACAATACGGGGCACCGATCATGCTGGAAAATACCTACGAGACCTCGCCCAAAGCCCATATTGCCGTATTACAGGAACTGGATTCCGCAGCCGTCGGATTCTGTCTCGATGTCGGCCATCTCGGGGCCTTTGCCAAGACATCCTGGCAGGAATGGCTGCCGACCATGCTGCCCTGGCTCGGCCAATTACACCTCCACGACAATTCCGGTGACAAGGACCAGCATCTCGCCCCGGGCCTCGGGACCTTTGATTTTCCCGGTCTCTTCGACTTTCTACGGGCCCACGACTGCCATCCGCTCATCACGCTTGAGCCCCATTCCCGCGAAGATCTCTGGCAGGCCCTGGAATACCTGGAAGCCACCGGACTCCTCAAGGACATCTGACCGAGGGGCTTCAGCAATTCTTTCTCTCGCCGCACTAGATTTTTCTTTTGATCTTGCCACGATCTTCCGATACAACTGAAGATATCAGGGACATAGATAATTCACTGTCAGCAACCCGCACTACCATAAACATCCATGGAAAAAACCGCTAAACAGCCACCTTCCCCGCAGACGGAGCCGCCCCCTCCCTCCTCTGCCCTAAAGCAGGCGGCAGCCGCTCCATCAATGTCAAAGGACGACTACTACACATCCAAGTATCTTTCGAGCGAAAAAATATATTCCGATCCGACTGTCTTTCAGATAGACAATTCCCTTTTTGTCTCTCATACGCCCAGACCGCTGCACTGGTCCGTCGTGTGGTCCGACCTGATGATGACCATGTTTATCCTCTTTGCCGTCATGTTCGCCTATAAGGCCGCCAACAAGGACTTTCTCGCAGGCGACGAGCTCACCGTTATCGGAGGAGACACTACAGCGGCCTTGGAAATAGCCGCAGAAGGCCGGGCCTCCCTGCCCTTTGTACCG
>JANOIV010000028.1:0-21890 GCA_031407875.1 Desulfobulbaceae bacterium
TGGCGGATGCATGGCCGAGAAGAGCACTGAAAAGATGACAGAGAATGAGGAAACAGAGAGTATGAGTGCCAGAGGGTTTGTGGTCGCCGGACTTGCCGGAGGATCGGGCAAGAGTGTGGTCTCGGTCGGTCTGACGGCGGCTTTTGCCCGTCAGGGCAGGCGGGTGGTGCCCTTCAAGAAGGGGCCGGACTATATCGATGCCGGTTGGCTGCAGCTGGCGGCCGGGCGGCGCTGCTACAATCTCGACCCCTTTCTGATGACCGAGGCGGCCCTGCACCGCTCCTTGCAACGCCATGCCCGGGAGGCAGATATGGTGGTTCTGGAGGGCAACCGCGGCTTGTATGACGGGGTGACCGCCGATGGCGGCTATTCCACAGCGGATCTGGCCATCACCCTCGGTCTGCCCGTCCTGCTGGTGGTCAACTGCACCAAGACTACCCGTACTGTGGCCGCAATGATCCTGGGCTGCCTCAAGTTTGATGAACGCCTCGACATCAGGGGTGTGGTCCTCAATCAGATCGCAACCGAGCGCCAGCGCCTCCTTATCACCGAGGCGGTGCAGCGCTATACCGGCGTGCCGGTCCTCGGCTCGATCCCCCGGATGACGCGGGACATATTCCCGATGCGCCATCTCGGCATGATCCCGCACCAGGAGTACAACGGCAGTGAGGATGCCCTGGCCTTTCTGGTGGAGACGGTTACCTCGGGGATCGATCTCGGCCGTATCGACGAGTTGATGGCGCCTCTGTCTTCCGATCTGTGCACCGATCAGAGCGAAGAGCCACCTCCTGCTCCGGATGTGAAGATCGGTATCCTCCAGGATGCCGCCTTCCAGTTCTACTATTCGGAAAACCTTGAGGCCCTGGAGATGGCCGGTGCCGAGCTGGTCTATCTGAATGCCTTGCAGGACAAGGAACTGCCGGAGCTGGACGGCCTCTATATCGGTGGCGGCTTTCCCGAGACGAGTGCCAGGGAGCTGGCGGCCAACAGCAGTTTTCGCGCCTCCATCAAGAGGGCGGCGGAAAGGGGACTGCCGATCTATGCCGAGTGCGGCGGCCTGATCTATCTGGGCGATTCCATTGTCCTTGATGGTCAGGATTATCCCCTTGTCGGGGTCTTTCCCGTGCGTTTCGGCATGTCCGGCAGGCCCCAGGCCCACGGGTATTCAGCCTTTACGGCCGAGGGAGACAACCCTTTCTATCCCTGCGGTGCACAGATCAAGGGGCATGAGTTCCGTTACTCGACCATCCTGGAGTGGCGGGGGAGTGGGCAGGATCTTGCCCTGAAGATGACGCGGGGCAAGGGGTTCGTGGACGGGCGCGACGGTCTGCACAGCAGGAATGTGCTGGCCCTCTACACCCACGTCCATGCCGACGGAACCCCGCAGTGGGCGCCTGGCCTGGTGGAATGCTGTCGGAAATGGCAGAGAGAGAGATGAGGAGATGCGCCATCGGGATCGACGGTGCACCTGACGCTTAATGGGTTGGTGAGCTGCCGAGGACCTTGCGGTAGATGATCTCCTGCTCCTCATCGCTCGGAGGCGGATCGATCCAGTGAATGAAGGATTCGGTGACGCGCATGAAGGCGCCGTTGTCCTCCTTGCATGTGTCGCAAATGCTCTCCGCCATATCCCGGTACATGATGACCTTTGAGGCCGGTTCGCCATCTTTGGCAATCGCCGCCATCTTTCGGCAACCGCAATCCAAGCGGACCACCACCACCCCGATGCCGTCGGGGCTGCCCTCAAGAATGCCTTCAATCATCGCCTGTTCGCGTTTTTCCGCCTTCACGGTTTTCTTTCTCTGTTCCGGTGCTTTCTTTTTCATGATCTATCGTTGGTGGATGGTTTCGGGTTGATCTGCTCCAAGGGCAATCATTCGGCAGCCGTTTGGACCGTGCACTACCATAAATGGAAAGGTCTGGAAGGGTCAACCATTATCTGGTCGGCGGTTGGCGGTAACACCTTCATGTCTCTGGAAACAGAGGTTGCGAGCCGGAAATTGGCTGGGAAGCAGAGGTCTGGATAAGTGCAGTATTTGCCGCTCCATTCAGTAGAGCAGCAGTAGTCAAGATGTCCCACGAGAGACCACAATCCGGTAAGGAAGGAGGAAGTGTCTGGTCGTTCTGAATTATCCATGTTTCAATGATTTGCCCCGTGGAGCGATTTCTCCGCAATTGACGCACATCCTTTTCATCCTTACTTTGTCAGTCAGAAGGCCGGTGGCGAAAACGTCGCTCAGGCCTGCCATTTCAACAACTTCAGGAGGTATCCTATGAGTTATACATTGCCCGAACTTTCCTATGCATACGATGCACTGGAACCCTATATCGATGCCCGTACCATGGAAATCCATCACACCAAGCATCATCAGGCCTATATCACCAATCTCAACGCCGCGATCAAGGATAATGGCCAGCTCGAAAAGCTCAGCGTCGAGCAGCTCATCAGCAACTTGAACGAGATCCCGGAGAACATCCGCGCCGTTGTGCGCAACCACGGGGGCGGCCATGCCAACCACAGCTTTTTCTGGCCTCTCCTGAAAAAGGGAGTCACGCCGGCCGGGCCGGTCGTTGAGGCGATCAAAGGCAGCTTCGGCAGTTTTGACACGTTCAAGGAGAGTTTTTCAGGCGCCGCAGGAAAGGTGTTCGGTAGCGGCTGGGCCTGGCTGGTCGTGGACGGTGGGAAACTGGAGATCGTCACGACCGCCAACCAGGACAACCCGATCAGTCAGGGCAAAAAGCCTGTTCTCGGCTTGGATGTCTGGGAACACGCCTACTATCTGCTCTATCAGAACCGCCGGCCGGACTATGTTGCCGCCTTTTTCAACGCCATCAACTGGGAAAAGGTCAACGAGCACTACACAGCAGCCATCGGCTGATCGACAATCGTCTGTGACGGTAATGTCGGAAGCCTTCTTCTGTTGACACGGGAGAGGGCTTTTTTGTAGTCTGAGGAAAAGTGAAGAGAGTTTTTTTTCGTTTCAATTGATGGAGGGAGAGGATGGTGCTCAATCAGTTCAGTGGCTCAAGCAGATATGTGCTCGATGAGGAGTTGGCGAAGATCGTCAATATCTCCATGGCCCTGGAGATGCCGCTCCTCTTAAAGGGGGAGCCCGGTACCGGCAAGACCATGCTGGCCCACGCCATCGCCGGGACTCTGGGGATGCCGCTCATCATCCTCAATGTCAAATCGAATATGAAATTGGTCGAGGCCCTCTATCAGTATGACACCCTGACCCGGCTGAACGACAGCCGTTTCGGCGATTCGCAGCGGGATGTCAGCGATATCCATGAGTATATCAGAATGGGCAAGATCGGCCAGGCCTTCACCTCGGAGGAGCGGGCCGTCCTGTTGATCGATGAGATCGACAAGGCCGAGACCGAATTCCAGGACGATATGCTCGATGTCCTCGACCAGATGCAGTTCGACATCATCGAGACCGATGACATAGTCCGGGCCCGGCAGCGGCCGGTGATCGTCATCACCTCGAATGCCAAGAAAGACCTGTCCGATCCCTTTCTCGGGCGCTGCAACTTCCATCACATTGCCTTCCCGGAGGCCAAGATGATGCGCCGGATTATCGACGCCCATTTTCCTGATATTCCGCAAAGACTGGCCGAAAACGCCATCCGGACATTCTATGAGCTGCGCGGGATTGAGGGCATCGAGAAAAAACCGGCGACCCGGGAGCTGATTAACTGGCTGAGGGCCCTGCAGGCCGACCCGGATTTCCAAAAGGGCGAGATGCTGGATAAGGAGATCCCTTACCTCGGCGTCCTCTTCAAGAAGAGTGGCGACTATTTGAAATCCGCCAATCTCATCATGAAACGGGGTTTCTTCCGCTGAGCGGGGAACCTATGTTTATCCGATTTTTCTATACCTTGAAAGAGGTCGGTATCCCGGTGAGTCCCACCGCCTTTCTGCTGTTTCAGCGGGCGATGCGTAGCGGTCTCGTGGGTTCTCTGGGGGATTTCTATACTGCCGCCCGGACTATCCTTGTCAAGAGCGAAAAATATTTCGATCTCTATGACCAGGTCTTCGCCCACACCTTCGAGGGGGCCGAACTGCCGGAGGCGGGAGAGGCCGATTTCGATATCGTGGCCGCCGGCATGCTCGATGAATGGCTGAAAAACCCGAAAAAACTGGCGCAGGCGCTTGGTCTTGACGAGCGCAAACTCGCCTCGATGTCACCCACCGAGCTGCTCGACTATTTCAAGAAGAGGTTGCAGGATCAGAAGGGCCGCCATGAGGGCGGTTCGAAATGGATCGGCACCGGCGGCACCTCGCCCACCGGTCATTCAGGCCGTCATCCGGGCGGCATGCGGGTGGGCGGCGAATCGATCGGCAGATCGGCGGTCAAGATGGCAGGGGAACGCCGCTACAAGGATTACTCGACCGACGGGCCGCTGTCCCGGCGTTCGCTGGCCGAGGCCCTGAAGCGGCTGCGCAATCTCGTGCCGCAAGGGACCAGGGATAAGATCAACGTCGATGCCAGTATCTACCGAACCATCAAAAATGGCGGCGAGATCGAGCTGGTGTTTGAGCGGGCGGTGGTCGATAGGCTCAAGATTGTCCTGGCCATCGATAACGGCGGCTGGTCGATGGATCCCTATGTCGATGTCGTCCAGACCTTGTTTGCCAACGCCAGGGCCCAGTTCAAGGACCTGAAGACCTACTATTTTCACAACACCATCTATGATCAGCTCTGGGAGGATGCCGGACGGATGAGGAGGCCGGTGCCGGTCGAGAACCTTGCTCGTCACGATCCGGATACCCGACTGATCATCGTCGGTGATGCCTCGATGGCCCCCTATGAGCTGATGTCGGCGGACGGTTCCATCTATGCCTTCGAGCGCAGCGGCCGGGCGAGTATCGAGCGCCTGCGCCTTCTCGCCGCGGCCTTCCGGCACACCGTCTGGCTCAACCCGATCCCGAGGCGGGATTGGCAGGATACCCGCACAATCACCCTCATCGGTACAATCTTTCCGATGTTCGAGTTGTCGCTCGATGGCCTGGAGCAGGCGGTGGCCTCTCTGATGCGCAGATAATTCCAATTCGATACCAAGCGTTAACTTTGTCCCCCTCAAGGGGGGATTGAACTGAATCGGCTGCGCTGTACGGCTCCTCGCCGTACTTGTAGTACTGTCTCGTCGCTGCTCGCTTGCCTTCGCGTTCTCATCTTGATTTGGAAATGGAATTACCCTGCTCTGCTGCAGTCCTAGCTGTTCTTTTGATTATTCTGCCAGTCCGTTTTTATCCCCCCTCATTACATTTTTCTCATACATCCCTGGCAGGTACAGGCACCATGGTGCGGGGGCTGTGCTGAAAATCCGGGTGGAGGGACGACTGTATGTAATACGTTAAGGCAAGAAAAATATCAGGTTGGTTGTTGAGCTTTACGTGAATTGCCACCTGATGTGCCGGTGACTTCGACTCCGCTCAGCCACCGGGATCGATCTTTTCAAGCCAGTTCGTCGAAATGGCAACTGAGGACGAGATCGCCGTCCTCATACTGGGTCTTGACCTTGTAAGGTAGGGTCTTGAAGAGGTGGATCATCCCTGTATTACTCGGGAAGGTATAGGCGATAAGACCTCGCATGCCGTTTTCTCGACTGGCTGCGGCCAGTTTCTTCAGGAAGATCTTACCGAGCCCTTTGCCTTGGTAGTCGGGGCTGACCGAGAAGGCCACCTCGGTCATGTTCGAATCCTTCAGCATCATACTCTCGGCGACACCGACCACCCGGCCGAAGCCGAATTCTCCCACCACCGCCACGAGCGTCAGGTCGTGCACATAGTCGACCTGCGAGCGGGCCTCCACATCGGTGCGGGCGAAGATGGTCTTCTGGTGGAAAAAGCGGGAGAACACATCCTCTTTCGGCAGGCTGTAATAGTGCTCCTGGATGCGGCGTTCATCCACCGGTTTCGCGGGCCGGATGATGATTTCTTCACCTTTGATCAGGATGGTTTCTTCCAGTTTGACCGGATAGACTGCCCTGACTGCCTCACCGAGGGTCCGCTCGCTGCCGATCAGCCCCTGCTCCTTGGCGGCGGCAAACAGCTCTTCTCTGAAATCAGGGTGGGCGATGCTGATCATGGCGATGGCCCGCTCCTGCAGGCTCTTGCCGAAGAGGTTGACGGCCCCGTATTCTGAGACGACATAGTGGACATCGCCGCGCGGCACGACGACGATTCTGTCAAGAATCGGAAGGATGTTGGAGCGGACGCCTTCCGCGGTCTCACAGGTCGAGAAGATCATGATGATCGACTTACCGCCCGGCGAACGCCTGGCGCCCCGGACAAAATCAGGGATGCCGGAAACGCCGGCAAAGCGGGTGACGGCGGAAGCCTCGGCCGCAACCTGGCCGGTCAGGTCCATGGCCCGGGCGACGTTCATCGAGACCATGCGGTAATGCTGGGCGATGATAAAGGGGTCGTTGACATAATCGGAGGGGTGAAAGTCTATGGCCGGATTGTCGTTGAGAAATTCATAGAGATTACGGCTGCCGATGGCCATCGAACCGACCATCTTGCCCTCGTTCAGGCCCTTCTTGCGGTTGTTGATATTGCCGATGGCATAGAGGTGCATGATGTCATCGGTGATGAACTGGGAGTGGATACCCAGATCGTTTTTGGTGGAAAGGCCCTGCACGGTGGCCTGGGAGGCGGCATCCAGACCGATCTGCAGGGTTGATCCGTCCTCGATCAGCCGGGCGATATGGCGGCCGATCTGCAGGGCGACTTCGGAATGCTCTTTTGTCGGCGGGATCGACAGAAGTTCTTCTTCATGCTCAACCAGCACATGCACGTCATTGACATGGAGAAAGCTCTGGCCCATGACCCTCGGCATGCGCGGGTTGATCTGGGCGATGACGAGATCGGCGGAACGGGCGGCGGCAAGGGTCACGTCCACCGAGATGCCGAGGCTCATCCAGCCGAAGTCGTCCGGTGGTGAAACCTGGACCAGGGCGACGTTCAGCGGCAGCTTTCTGGTGAGAAACAGGCTCGGCACATCGGACATATTCATCGGGGTGACGAAGCGCTTGTGTTTGGCGATGGAGGGGTCTCTGGTCGAACCCAGGTAGATCGAGCGGATGTTGAGGCTGGTGTCTTTCGTCCGATCGGCGATGGCGGTTAATGAAGAGGTCTCCTGGCCGAGCAGGCGGACAATTTCCAGCCCACTGAAATTATTTGATCTTTCGGCCAGCGCATGGACCAATGCCTGCGGTTCGCCGCAGCCCGAACCAATAAACACCCGATGGCCTGAGAGTATCTTATTGATGGCCTCCGAGGCGGAGGTCAGTTTTTCCACATATCTGTCTGCCCAGTATTGAGAAGTCGGCATGGTTGATCCTTGAATTGTCGTGCTGGTTGTCAGTCTCGAGAGTCCTGAGTGATTGCCCGACTTTGCGGTACGGTGCTCGGTCAGGCGATATATTAAATAGTATCCGTCCGGAAACGGCTCTTTTGTCCTATCTCTTCGTTGCTCTCAAAATTTAATCCTCGGAATATTAAGTATATACCTGCGGTTAAATTCATCGAGCGCCTCGATTTAAAACAAAATATCTCGTTTCCGGATGGACACTAAATAATAGCATATTTTCGGCTGGAAGTGAATCGAGATAGCATCTCCGGATCTTCCCCCTTTGATATTTTTAATGATTCAGGCTATCTTCGAAGAAAGAGGATATGTATCGGAGTTCTACGCAATTCGGCCACTTCCGGCCTGTGGCTGCAGGAAGGGAAAAGGGCAATGGCACCGACTGCACGAGGCGATGAGAGGACATGAGGATTGCGGTTTTTTCGGATGTGCATGCCAATCTGGAGGCGCTTGAGGCCTTTTTCGAGCATGCCTCAAACCGACGGATAGACAACTTTATGTGTCTCGGCGATATTGTCGGCTACGGCGCAGATCCCAACTGCTGCATCGAGCTGCTGCGCGCCGTGCCTGTTATCGATTTTGTCCTTGGCAATCATGACTTTGCCGCTGTCAGTTCAGCCTACAGCATGGGTGGAGACGCCCGGCGGGCCATCCAATGGACGAAGGCGACCTTGACGGAGGAGAACGTCGCCTTCCTGAAGACCCTGGAGGCCAGCAAAAAATGGGGAGATCTACTGTTCTGCCATGCCAATCCCTACAGACCCCTTGAGTGGTACTATGTCGAGGAGAAAGAGTATATAGCGCGCTCTTTTGCCAGGAGTAAGGCCAAGATAATCTTTATCGGCCACACCCATGTGGCGGCGGCCATCACCCGCAGGAATTTCTTTTGTGTCTTTCTGCGTATGCCCGAGAACCATACGGTAGTGCCTGCCGCGGAACTGAACAGGCAGATCTTCAACTGCGGCAGCATCGGCCAGCCGCGGGACGGGGATGCGAGGGCCTCCTATCTGATCTACGATACGGACAGACAGGTGGTTGAATTTCATCGTGTAGCCTATGATACCGAAAAGGCGGCTGCCAAGATCATTGCTGCGGGTCTTCCGGAGTCGCTGGCCCTGCGTCTGGCGGTAGGATTGTGATCGGTGGATTTTCAGATCAGCCGACGGACCAGGCTCCCCAGGGGGCTCCGGGAATGATCCCGCCCTTGCCGAAGGTCGGCAACGTCCTCAGCAGGTCATTCTGCATCTCGATGGCGTCGGTGTAACGCTTGTCCGGCTCTTTCTGCAGGCAACGCGTGATTACCCGGTCGAGTTCGGCTGGAACCCGGGGATCGACGAGACGGGGAGGAGGAATGTCCGTATCGATTGTAATATCCATGGGATGAGGACTGTTGTCGCGGCTAAAGGGTGCCCGGCCGGTGGCAAAAATATAGAGGATCACCCCCAGGGCCCAGACATCGCTGGCCAGACTGCTTTGCCCCCGCAGCTGTTCGGGAGGCATGTAATCCAGCGACCCTTCGGAGACGGTGTCGGGTTTTTGCCAGGAGAGATCCCGGGCAATACCGAAATCGAGGAGTTTGAGTTTGCCTTCCTGGGTGACAAGGATGTTTTCCGGCTTGATATCCCGGTGCATGATCCGATGGTGGTGCGAATAGGCGGTCACCGCCAGCAACTGCAGGAAAAGGGCCTCTTTTTGCCCGGCGCTCATACCCCTCTCCAGAAGCTGCTGCAGGGTTGGGCCGTCGACATATTCCTGTATGATGATATATTTGCCGTCCTCCTTGACGACTTCGAGGAGCCCCGCGATATTGGGATGATGGATCAGGCGTTTGAGGATGGCCGCGGAGCGCAGGGCGCGGATGTTCATTCCCCGATCACGGGGAATCTTGGCGACGGCCAGCTGTTCTCTACCGACTTCCTGGACAAGCCAGACATCGCCAAAGCCGCCGCTGCCGAGCTTGCGTATCTGCTGCCACTTGTTGAAGATGGGTCCGGCCTCGTCATCCCCGGTCAGGGTGCGGGGGGCGAAAAAGGTTATTCCTTCCTGCAGGCGGCCAACCAGGCGCCGCCAGAGATTCTTCTTGCTCTGCTGGCCGTGTTCATCCCAGGGATAGGAAGGTTTGGGTGATTGCACCAGGGCCTGGCCCCATTCAAGCAGGATATAGAAGCGTACTGAAAAACTGTCTTCATCGAGAGGCAGCAGGCTGAAGTCGTCGGCCCCGGCCTGCACATAGCCTCTGATCCGACCAGAGGAACCTTCCGGCACCAGGACCAGCAGGGGCACCGGGCGGCTGAGCAGTTCGCTGAGGCGGCGGATGTGCCGGTCCTGGCGGCCGTATTTCTCATCGGCGTGGAAAACCGCCAGGCAGATCTCTTTATCCGTGAAGAGTGTTCCCGGATTTTTAAGGGTGTCGATCGCAATCGGCCAGGCCTCGATGTCGAAGACCGAGATGAGCTTTTCGATGAGGGCGGTCTCCTCCGGCAGGAGTCCGGCAAGAAGCACGGCCTGAGATGTCGTCCTGAGCGTATCCATTGCAATTGCCATCGGCTGTGGCGGTTATCGCCAGAAATCATCATCGGACTGGTTGAAAATGGGCGGCTGGAAACCGGCTGACTCCGACAACCTTTTCCTTTTAAGTGTATTGTATCTCTTGCAGGAAAAAAAGAAAGGCTCCCGTGCTGCTTTACGAACCATCTTCACGGGGTTGTGCATGAAGATCGAACGACTCTGACCACGATCGTCATGCTGCTCAATCGAAGAAAGGTCACGGCCAGGGAGCTGGTCGAGTATTTTGTCTACCGCGATATTGAGACCCTTAATGCCTCCGGGATTCCAGTGGTTTCCTCACAGGGCTTTGAGGGTGATTGTCGAGATTCAGCCGGGGTTCTTCAGTTCCGGGCTGCTGCAATTTGACTACTGCAGGGCAAACGGCGAGGCAAGCAGGCGTCTGGTCGAACCCCATGCCCTGGTGCAGAAGAGTTTTACCCTGTATTTTCTCGGATTCTGCCGACTGCGTAATGATTTCAGGGTCTTCAGGCTTTCGCGGCTGAGTGGCCTCTCCCTTCTGGACGAGCATTTCCTGCGGCGTGAAATCGAGCCACGGCAATTCTTTCTCCCTGAAAATGACCATCGTCCCCTGATTGCGATCAATCTGCGGTTTTCTGAGAGGGTGCGGGTCAGGGTGGAGGAGGGCTTCAGTCCGGAACAATTGGGCCTGGCAGAAGGTGGTTCAAGCATCCCCACCTTCTCCATCCCGGAAGATGAATGGATCCTTGCCATGATCCTGAGCTATGGCCGGTTTCATTCTTTTCAAAGAGAACCTTTATCCGTGATTACGAGGAATATTTTAGTGCGATGAGGCGGTAATCTACATTGGTATTGAGGAGGGAATATGAATACAATGCCGGATAGCGGGCTCGTTTCGGCCTGCGGCCTCTACTGCGGGGCCTGCCATAAATACAAGAAGGGGAGCTGTCCCGGCTGCCGGGACAATGACAAGGCCACCTGGTGCAAGGTCAGGATCTGCACCAGGGAGCGGGGCTTTTGCCAGGTTTCCAGCCGCGGGGGTGATGAGGTATCAGCGCACCAGCAGCACGGGCACCTTGCAGCGTGCCAGCACCTGAGTGGTCACAGAGCCGATAACCAGGTTCAACAGATTGCTCTTGCCGTGCGAGCCCATGATGATCAGATCGAACTTGCCCTTATCGGCCATCTCGGCGATTACATCGGATGCATGCCCGGTCTTGCCCTCATAGGCTATAGCCAGATCGTGTTTGGCGGTGAACTTGCGAATCGGCTCGAAAACGGCTTCGGCCGTATCTTCGTAATAGCTCTTGAGCTGCTCGGCCGAGAGCATCGACGCAGCATGCGGCGGGATCAAGGGCACTATCGTCAGAACGGTGTATTCGTGTGGGGCGCTTAACCATTCTTCATGCGTGGCCAGCCAGGCCAGCATGCGTTTGGTGTAGGGGCTGCCATCCACGGGGAGCAAAATCTTCATGGGTGTCCTCTTCAAAATCTGGGTTCAGTTTGCGGTGCGAAGCCGCCGATAGACTTGAGGGGAGGGGCAATCCCATCACACGCCCACGCGCGTCCTGGCCACGTACATGTGGCACGATGTAGTCATGCCGGTAATGTCAGTTGCCGTGTAGCCACTGACGACATCGCAGGGCCTCCTCGCGTATACGCTTGCCCCGCGAAGGCTTCGCCTGTAAAGATAAACGGAGACTTGCATAAACTCTTTTCAAGCCTCCGTTTACTCGTGACTAAAACCCGAAGCTGGCGGTGAGGCCGACCATGGCCTCGTCGTCAATACCGGCAATGTCTTCAGCGTCGCTGGTCAGTGGGTGGGAGAGGGTTATGGCGGGGGTGAGGGCCACGGCATTCGCCACAACCCAGTCGATCGAAGCATTCAGTTCGGCGTTGTGGAAGTTGCTGTACTCTTCGCTCACCGAGTAGTTTTCAATATTATAGCCTACCAGAGCCCCGAGGTTCAGGGTCAGGCCGTCTTGCAGCTCGATGCTGTGGCCGATACCGGCAGTGAGGTAGATGCCGGTCTCAGTAGACTGATCCCAGTCCCAATAGATGGACAGCGTGGGGGCAAGCAGGGTGTTGAGGCCGCAGGTCAGATACAGTTCATTGGTGTTTTCGGCTTCGTCCAGAATGTAGTAGGTGTTGCCGGCGGTCAGTGAAACGCTGTCGTCGACATCAAAACTGTACTCCACGATGAAATCGGTTTCGTTGATTTTGCTGGAATCCGCGTCAAAGTTGGCCCAGACACCGGCCCTGAACCCGGCAAAACTCAAGTCGAGTCCAGGTTGCACGACAAAATCCGAGTTTTCCGATAAATTGAAACCACGCCAAAGGTACATACTGCTGACACCGACATAGGCGTTGCCGGAAAATGCGTCTTCAGCCAGGGCGCTACCAAGGCCTGCAGAAAACAGCAGGATCGGGGACAGCAGGAAAACGGACAGCCTTTTCATAGAATCCTCATCTTCAAGGGTATTCATAGTGATAGTGCGATTGAGGTTTCTCTCAGCCGCCTGTTTAATTTCCCTTGATCCTAATCCAAATGCTTCACCTTTCGCAAGTCTTTTGCTGAATTATTCAGCCTATAGCAGCGCTCCGAGGACAAATCGGGGAAGGGGTTGACGGTATGTCTCAGCAGCCGCAGCCTGTCGGTGTTTTGCCCGTGATCCTGCTGAGCCACCGACCGATGATCAGGGCAGCGCAGCCGCAGCCGTCATCCGGATTGACATAGATGGCCTGCACCGGGCAATTTCTGGCGCAGGCCCCGCATTCCATGCAGCCGTCAGGATCACATATCTCGGCTTTTTTGTCCTGCAGGGTAAAGATCCGGTGCGGACAGACGGTGACGCACATGCCGCAGCCCGTGCAGGCTTCGTGATCGAGTTTGAGGATGGCGGCGCCGTCGATATATCTGAAGTCATTCATCTGTCGGGTCTCCTTTTTAGAAAAATGCGCCGATTACCCAGCAGAGAAGGGCCAGGCCGGCACCCCCAGCCTGCAGAGGCAGGCCCCTGCGCATCTCATGACCGACTCCGGAGAGTGAGGTGAAGGGCGTAGATCCGGTAAAATTCATAGCCAGGTAGGATGCCGTGCTGGTGGCCCAGAGGAAGAGGCCAAAACCGGCCAGGCGGCCTACTCCTGTGCTGAACAGGAGATAGGCGACAAGGCCCGCAATCAGGCCGGTCTGCATGCCCTTGAGCCAGAACTGCCGGCCGGGAATCCATGGCAGCAGCAGCGGCGTGACTATTGCCCCGGCAATGACCGCCAGGACTGAGGTTGAGGCGGCGGCAAGACCTCTTCGCCAGGCGTCTGTAAAGGAATAGATCTCGGGGCCTATGCCCGAGAGCACAAAGATGGTCATGAGGGCAATGAGAAGGGGTTTCCAGAGCAGGCAGATCTCCACCGGCACCAGCACTGTTCGTTCGGCGAGGCTGAAGGTGACGGTGCGCATGGCCTCGTCGGCTACCTGTCCTTTTTGCAAAAATTCAGGGATGTCCCTTGCCTGTACCGGCCCGAATATTCCTTTGAAATCGCAGGTTTTTTTCAGATCAAGCACGGCAACACCCACAGCGCCGAGCTGCGGCAGGATGATCTCCCGGTGTGTGACTATCTTGTCCAGCTGGGCGTTTTTCACCTGATACGCGATTTCTGCCGTTGAAAAAGTTCCCTTGCCGGCGGCGCACCAGACATTGATGCCCCTGGTGTCCACTACTAGCAGCCAGGCCTGTATACCTGTCAGTTCAGTGCGCAGGGCGTCAAAACTCAGCTTGTAGTTGGCGGTAACGAGGATCGGTGATTCGGCGCCGGGGCTGCCGACGCAGTAGAGACCGGGGATGAGTTTGTAATTGTTGCGCAAAAAACCGCTCCTGGCGCCGACCGTGCCGATGTGGTCCCGCCGGGAAAGGCCCGTCGCCACCTGGGGTACGGGGCCGACAGCTGTGTCGATGAAACCTGTGACATAGGAGGCCAGGATGTAGCCAGGACGCTCATGGACCCCGGACCGGGGTTCGGTCTTGGGACCTCAGCAGGGTGCTGTATCGCTCACGTCCTTAGGTGGCGTGACGGGTCCGGCCATGGGGAGCGGGGTGAAGGGCTGCAGGCCGAGTCCCTGCTGGAGTGGCTGTCCGTTCATATTGTTTCCAGTTTGTTTTCCGGCAGTAAGGCTGCAATGGCCGTCGCCAGTGCCGCCAGTTGCGCTTTGTCAACACAGTAACAGGTCTTGGGGCCTTCCACTTCACCGATGATCAGACCAGCCTCTTTCAACACCTTCAGGTGCTGACTGACGGTGGACTGAGCCAGGGGCAATATTTCGACTATCCTGCCGCAGACGCAGCGATTTTCACGCAGGAGCTGGTGGAGAATGCTGATCCGGGCCGGATGACCGAGGGCCTTGCACATGGCGGCAAGTCGGTCAATAACTGGCTGGACTTCTGGTTCTGGCATGGCTGTGAAGATTCCCGTTGAGCTGATTATTAATCGTTAAATTACGATAAATGATACAGCAGGGCTTGTCAAGCAGCTTTTACGTCACTCAGGCTACCGCCTGATCAAGGCTGCTGCGAAGGGAATTGCCGCCAAATATCGTCAAACACACCGCTTTAGACCTCAAAGCCCGGCTGAGTACCGCATCTCCAGTTTACTTTTTCAGAGATATCCCTTATAATTGGGCCGCGCTGTCAGATAGCGCCCATCCGGAAACGGCTATTTCGTCCTAACTCTTCGTTGCTCTCAGAATTTAATCCTCGGAATATCAATTATATGCCTGCGGTTAAATTCATCGAGCGCCTCGATTTAGAACAAAATATCTCATTTCTGGATGCACACTAGATTGAAGGCTCAGACCTGAACAATCAAAAAATTCAATTTTTTCAAAATCCTATGAAGATAAAAAAAGCAGTGTTTCCAGTCGCGGGGCTTGGTACCCGATTTTTGCCTGCAACAAAGGCCATGCCTAAAGAGATGTTGCCGGTGGTCGATAAACCGCTGATTCAGTATGCCGTCGAAGAGGCCCTGGCCTCGGGCATCGAACAGATAATTTTTGTGACAGGCAGCGGCAAGAGCGCTCTGGAAGACCATTTCGACCGGTCCTTTCAGCTTGAAGAGACCCTCAAACAGCGAGGCAAGAAAGAGCTGTTGCAGGTCATCGAATCGATTGTGCCGAATTCCGGCACCATCATCTATACTCGCCAGAGTGAACCGCTGGGCCTGGGCCATGCCATCTGGTGTGCCAGGGATATCGTTGGCGATGAGCCCTTTGCCGTCCTTCTGGCCGACGACCTGATCCAGAGCGATGTCCCGGTCCTCCATCAGATGGTGCAGGAATTCGACCGCCTGCGGGCCTCCATGGTGGCGGTGATCGAGGTGCCCATGGAAGAGACCTCGAAGTACGGTATTATCGAGACGGAAGAGTCGGTCAACGGCATGCTACGGGTACGACGGATGGTAGAAAAACCGCCGGCAGATCAGGCCCCGTCGAATATGGCGGTCATCGGCCGCTATATCCTCACCCCGCAGATTTTTGACATCCTCGGCAACCAGCGCAAGGGCGCAGGCGGCGAAATTCAGCTTACCGATGCCATGTCGGAGCTGCTGAAGAGCCAGCCCATTTTCGGCTATAAATTCAACGGTATGCGCTTCGATTGCGGCGACAAGGCCGGTTTTCAGATGGCCAATCTGGCCTTCGCTTTGGATCGCCCGGAAATGCGGGATACCCTGCGTGCCTACATCAAGAGTATCGTTCAGGGGGAAGTCGGTGAGGGTCTCCCCGGAAAATGAGTTGTTTGTGCGATAAAGCAAGAAAAACTACAGAGAAAGTAAATGAAAAAGGCACTGATAACAGGGGTAACCGGCCAGGATGGGGCCTATTTGGCTGAATTCTTACTGGAAAAGGGCTATGAGGTGCACGGTGTCAAACGCCGTGCTTCTTTGTTTAATACCGCCCGTATTGATCATCTCTATCAGGATCCGCACGAAGGCAACCGGAGATTTATCCTCCACCACGGCGATCTGACTGATTCCTCGAGCCTGATTCACATTATCGAAAAAGTCAAACCGGATGAGATTTATAACCTCGCGGCCCAGTCCCACGTTGCGGTGTCTTTTGAAGAGCCGGAATATACGGCCAACTCCGACGCCCTCGGGACCCTGCGCCTGCTTGAGGCAGTCCGTATCCTGGGCTTGACCCAGACCACCAGGTTCTATCAGGCCTCGACCTCGGAGTTGTTCGGCAAGGTGCAGGAGACCCCCCAGAAGGAGACGACCCCGTTCTATCCCCGCTCACCGTATGCGGTCGCCAAGATGTACGCCTACTGGATCGTGGTGAACTACCGCGAGGCCTATGGCATCTATGCCTGTAACGGTATCCTGTTCAATCATGAATCGCCCCTGCGCGGTGAGACCTTTGTCACCAGGAAGATCACCAGAGCCTTGGCCCGGATCTTCCTCGGCTTTCAGGACTGTCTGTATCTGGGTAACATGAACGCCAAAAGAGATTGGGGGCATGCCCGGGACTATGTGGAGATGCAGTGGCTCATGCTGCAGCAGGCCGCACCTGAGGATTTTGTTATCGCAACCGGCGTACAGCATTCCGTCCGTGATTTTGTCAATGCCGCGGCGGCTGAACTCGGCATCACCCTGCGTTGGCAGGGTGATGGAGTCGAGGAGAAGGGTATTGTCGATAGCCTGCCGCCGTATTTCAAGGGCGAACATCTCCGGCTAGGTGCCGAGGTGGTCCGGGTCGATCCCCGCTATTTCCGGCCGACAGAGGTTGAAACCCTGTTGGGAGATCCCAGCAAGGCCAAGGAAAAACTGGGCTGGGTGCCGAAGACCACCTTCTCCGAACTGGTGGCCGAGATGATGCGGACCGACCTTGAGGAGGCCAGGCGTGATGAGCTCTGCCGCAATGAAGGCTATGTGGTCCTGAATCATCATGAATAACTACGGGCGATTACGGATAATACGGTTAGAACTGGCTAGGTAGATATGATTGACATGTGTACACAACCTTCGACTGTCGCTTGGCTGCTGCCGGTTTCTGCCCGTATCTATGTCGCGGGTCATCGCGGCATGGTCGGATCGGCAATTGTCAGGAAACTCAGGGCACTTGGCTCTACGGATATTATAACCCGAACCCATGCTGAACTCGATCTTACCAGCCAGGCGGCGGTGCGGGATTTCTTTCGGAGCGAGCGGATTGATCATGTAGTTCTGGCTGCGGCCAAAGTCGGTGGCATTCATGCCAACAATACCTATCCTGCCGAATTCATCTACACCAATCTGACGATACAGGCCAATCTGATCCATGAGGCTTACAGCGCGGGAGTGGAGCGGCTGCTCTTTCTCGGCAGCTCCTGTATCTATCCGAAGTTCGCCCCGCAACCGATGCAGGAGGGACATCTCCTGACCGGCATCCTTGAGCCGACCAACGAGGCCTATGCCATCGCCAAGATTGCCGGGATCAAGATGTGCGAATCCTATAATCGTCAGTACGGCACCAGTTACCGCTCGGTGATGCCGACCAATCTCTATGGTCCCGGTGACAACTATCACCTGGAAAACAGCCATGTCATCCCGGCTATGATCCGCAAATACCATCTGGCCCGGTTGGCGGCCGAGGGAGATGTTGAGGCGATACGCAGGGATGAAACGAGGTACGGGGCGATTCCAGCAGACATCAAGGAGGCCATCGGCCTTGCCGCCGATTCCTCATGTCTCGTGCACCATTCTCCGAGGGTGGTCCTCTGGGGCAGCGGTTCACCACGCCGGGAGTTCCTGCATGTCGATGACATGGCCTCGGCCTGTGTCCATGTCATGGGCCTCGACCAGTCGGTCTTTTCTCCTCCCGCTCCATCCTTTGTCAATATCGGCTGCGGCAGCGATATCACCATCCGTGAGACCGCCGCCCTGATTGCCGGGCTCGTCGGCTTTGAAGGCGAGACGATCTATAACCCCGACCAGCCGGACGGCACACCGCGCAAACTCTTGTCCACCACCCGCATAAACGATCTGGGCTGGCGGCCCGCATTCACCCTGGAATCAGGGCTGGCCGACGCCTACCGCTGGTATACGAGCCGGCACTGATCGTTCCAGAATCTTCTTATTTCAAACGAGGATGCGTTACCCCTCAATCTGCCGCCTGAACGTCCTGATCATATCGTTGCGAATGGCCTGGTGGTCGAGGTGGAAAATGTCGCCCGGGAAGAGCAGTTCGGCCACGCCTGAGTCGAAGATGCGTTTGACCTCATATTCGTCGTGCGACACATCCTGCTGGTACATGTAGTTGAGCCATGAGCGGTTGGTGTGGATGATGAACTCCACCCGCATACCGCCGAGCCTGGCGAAAAATTTCAGCATCGGCGTCTTGCTGCTCGAACCGGTGGTGGTCACCCTGTAGGCCGCCGTTTCAGTCAGGGTGTCGGAGATATCTTCCAGGACCATGAACGAATCGGCCTTCGAGGCACTCCTGGTCAGGCGGTGCTGGAACATCTTGACATCGGAGATCGAGTCGAGGACAGCCATCAGCCCGAGCTCGTCATCAACTGCCACCGCCGGATTCTTCTCATTCTTGCGCAGGAGCTTCAGCACCTTGGCCTCGGGAGGTTTTTTGCGGATCGAAACGTAGATCGGGATCTCCCTGCTGCCGGCCGTAAAACGGCGGCGTTTCAACAGGGTCAGTTTGCAGCCGGCCTCCGGCCCGATCTCTTTTGCCTGATCCATGCCGATAACCTGGACATCGGTGCAGCTGAAATCATCGACGTTATGGTGCGAAAGGAGATAGACGATTTCGTGCTCACCGATCTTCTGCTGGCGGCTCCACACATAGTCGTTGAGAAAATCAAGAAAGAGCGAGAACTTGTCCTCGATCTGGGTTTCGCGTTCGCGCTGGTCGATACTGCCGGCAAGGCTCATGAGGACGAGCTTGCGCCTCGCCTCGAAGCGCGCCTTTTTGTGATAACGGTCGTCAAACATAATGAGCAGGAGGTTGACCGGATCGTTGGTCACTTCGATCTCGTTCGTGGTGGCGATGTGCGAGGCGTAGGGCGCCATGATTTTGCTCCTGAGCGAGTTGACCACGGCATCCGCCGTCCTGGCGTATTCATGAAGCCTGGCCTCCACCTCCCTGGCCGTGCCCTGGACCCCGAACATGTTACCGAGCAGGGTGCAGGCCCGGTGGCTGCGTTCTTTGCGGAGCTGCGGGGTGTTGAGCAGGGTGGAGATTTGATCGAAGCCGGTGATATTGAGAAACTCAAAGACCTGGCTGCGTAGGGCCCGGTATTTGGTGACGTTGAGATGGTTTTCCCGGAGAATACGCAGCCATTCTCTGGCCTGCCGGGAAAAAGGGGAATTGAGTTCCACTGAATCGGCAGTGGCAAGCGGCCCTGTCTGTCGGAGGGAGGTAAAGACACTGTCCTGGGTGAGAACACTCATGCGAGATTCCTTTTTTCTGTTGCTGCGCAGGGATACAATCTGTATCCCTGCAAACTATCCTGTTGGACAGAGTTGTCAAGTCTGAGATGCGGAGATATGGCGAAACACTGACAGGGCAATTCCTGGTTTAACTGGTATTTAACTGCTTATATACAGATAAATAGGCGAATATTTCCCTAGCCCCTCCGGTAAATGATCCTTGAGTTTTAAGCAAATATTTGTTACGGAAAAGTGAACGGATCAGGGCAGGGTAGGTGCAGAGATGTCTTTTGCCATGATCATAAAATCACTACTAGCGGAGTTAAAATGTATAGAAATTTCAGTATCGTACCAAATATTATCTTTGGCCGTGGGGCATTCAACCAACTCGATGAGGTCCTTGCAGGCAGACGTGTGAGCACGGATTCCTATATGGTCTTTGTCATTGACGACGTCTTTATCGGCAAGCCCTTGGAAGGCCGGCTGCCGCTGCGGGGGCGGGATCTGCTGCTGCCGGTCAATGTCGACGATGAGCCGAAGACCAGCTATATCGATAGGCTGGTGGCCCAGATCAGGGCCTATCATTCGATTGTGCCGGACGCTATCATCGGCATCGGCGGCGGCAGCGCCATGGATATCGCCAAGGCCGTTTCCCTGATGCTCAACAACCCAGGTTCATCGGCCGATTACCAGGGCTGGGATCTGATCAAAAACCCCGCTGTCTACCATGTGGCGGTGCCGACCCTGGCCGGTACCGGGGCGGAAATCTCCCGTACCGCCATCCTCACCGGACCGGTGAAGAAGCTCGGCATCAATTCCGATTACACCCTCTTCGATCAGATCCTGCTCGATCCCGAACTGTTGACCGGTGTGCCTAAGACCCAGTGGTTCTATACCGGCATGGACTGCTATATCCACGATATTGAGTCGCTGCAGGGTACCTTTATCAACGAGTTCAGCAAGGCCTATGGCGAGAAGTCGATCGATCTCTGTCGCCAAGTTTTCCTCGAAGACCATCCCGACCGGGATGACAAGCTGATGATGGCCTCCTATTTCGGCGGCATGAGTATCGCCTATTCCCAGGTCGGGGCCTGTCATGCCCTGTCCTACGGGCTGTCCTATGTCCTCGGCATCCATCACGGTATCGGCTGCTGCATCGCCTTTGACTATCTCGAGGAGATATACCCGGCAGGGCTGGCCGAGTTCAGGAGGATGATGGCGCGGCACGACATCTCCCTGCCCCGCAACCTCACAAAGGACCTAGATCAGGCCGCGATGGAGAAGATGGTGACCACCGCCCTCGGGCTGGTGCCGCTCTGGGAGAACTGCCTGGGGCCGGACTGGGCCAGTATCATGACCCGCGAACGGACGATGGAGTTGTATCGCCGGATGTAATCGTTCGAGAAAATAATTCCATTTCGAAATCAAGATGAGAACGCGAAGGCAAGCGAGCAGCGACGAGACAGTACATACAAGTACGGCGAGGAGCCGCACAGCGTAGCCGACAATGAAGCTTGATTTGGAATTGGAATAAGAGAGAGAACCCGGCGGACTGCATGACAGCCCGCCGGGTTTTTTTATGCTTTTTGCCGCTCCCAGATAGTCATCTCTGAGAGGGTATGTTGGAATTTGCGCCTGGTCTCGCGGAGGACGAAAGGTACGTCGCAGGGCTCGGCAATCAGGCTGAAGTGCGGTGACAACAGCTCTTTCAGGCCCTCCAAGGTGAAGACCGGTTCTCCATCCTTGCGATAGCCGCCCAGCCATCTGTTCTTCTCGGTATGTGCCTCAAGCCAGGTATAGGGTGAAGTGAGGACGAGCAGGCCGCCTGGCTGGAGGCGCTCGTGGATGCTGCGCAGGAACTTGGCCGGATCGTAAAGCCGGTCGATGAGATTGGCCGCCAGCACCAGATCGTAGCCGCTGTAGCGGGCCAGCAGGTTACTGGCATCACCCTGAAAGAATTCGACCCGCTCCCTCGTCTCGTCCAGCCCGAACTGTCCCAGCTTTTTTTCATGGTAACTGACGATTTCGCCTTCTTCAATACGGGTATAATGCACAAAGCCCTCTTCTTTGAGCCGGGTGCCGATGCGGATGAAGCGGGCCGAGAAATCGAGCCCGGTCACCTGCTCGAAAAACCTGGCCAGCTCAAAGGTTGCCCGGCCGGTGGCGCAGCCGATATCGAGGGCTCTACCGCGCGGCCGCTCGCCAAAGACAGCCATAAGGCGTTCGACACAGGCCCGATTGAACTGGGGCACCCCGAAATATTCTTCACCGTAGTGGAACTCACAGTACTGCGAGATCAGTTCGTCGGTTTCATAGGTGATGTTGGGGATAATCACCTCAGCCGGCGACTCGACATAACGGAAACCGGCATGCTGGAAGAAATGGCGGCGGAAGGCGTAGCGCGAGTCACGGGTCGCTAAATTGCCGGTCGAGATCCACGATCCGCCCTTGATCAGGTTGTGCCGGGTATCGAAGGTTGGGGTCGTAAAATCATCGTAGTAAGGATGGACTTTAAAGCCGTGAAAACCTGCGATCGGCATCTCGGTCCACTGCCAGACGTTGCCGATGACATCG
>JANOIV010000065.1:0-28386 GCA_031407875.1 Desulfobulbaceae bacterium
CTGGAAAACCGGTTGCCAAGTCTTTTCGGCCCTGTTATACGGCAGTAACCTACAGTCCTTTTGGAACGTCGTCAAGCCAGGATGAACAGAGAGTGGATACGTTTGTGAAAAACCGATGCTGAGTGAACTGCGAATAGAAAACCTTGCGCTGATAGAATCCCTTGAATTGAATTTCGATCAGGGGGAGGGGAACGGCCTGATTGTCATGACCGGAGAGACCGGCGCCGGCAAGTCCATCATGTTGCGGGCCCTTAATCTTTTAACCGGCGGCAGGGCCTCTGCGGATTGGATACGTAACGGGGCAGAGGTCTGCACCGTTGAAGCGGTCTTCGAGCTCAACCCCGGCAACCAACGGCTCCATGCGCTGCTTGAAGAAGGCGGATTCGCTGACGAGGACACGGTGATTATCAGGAGAACCATCACCACGGCCGGGCGCAGCAGGCTCTATGTCAACGGCTCATTGGCCACGACCCGGCAGGTTACCGAACTCACGGCCGATCTGCTCAGTATCGCCAGTCAACACGATCACCAGCAGCTGCTGCAGCCCAATCTCCATCTTGATTTCCTCGATACCCTAGGAGAACTCTGGCAGGAGCGAGAGGCCTTGGCCGCCGTCTATGCCGCCTGGCAGCACAAACGAAGTGAACTGGCAGATCTGCATAAGCAGGAGCAGGATAAGGAACAGCGCCGGGATTTCCTTAAGTTTCAACTCGATGAAATCCGCGAGGCCGCCGGGGACGAAGGAGAGGACGAGCTGCTGGCAGCCGAGAAAAAGCGCCTTAAAAGCGCAAATGCCCTCATCAAACTCAGCCAGGAAAGCTATTCCCTCTTTTCGACCACCCTGCTGGACGGTCTGGCCCGGATCCGAAAAAACATGGAACATCTGGTCGCCCTTGATCCCCAGGCCGCGACCCTGGCCGAGGCGCTGAGCAGCTATTCCTTCCTGGCCGAGGATCATGTTCTGCACTTGCGCCACTACCGTGATTCCCTGGAAACTGACCCGGTGCGCCTGGAGTGGGTCAGTGAACGTCTGGATATATTGCAGACTCTGAAGAGGAAGTACGGCGCGACCCTGGCCGATGTCCTGCTTTTTGCCGAGAATGCCGAAAGCGAACTGCTTTTTCTCGAGAATATGGAAAAACGGGGCCAGGAACTCGAAGAAGAGGTCCGGGCTCTGGAGAGGCAGGCCTGCGCTCTGGCGGAAGAGCTTTCCGGCAAACGGCAGAATACAGCCCGTGATATGGAGCAGGCGATGGGCCGGGAGCTCGCCTCCCTGGCCTTTCGCCAGTCGGGATTTGCGGTGCACTGGCAGGCGCTTGACAGAAGCCCCGCGGCTCTGCGGGCCAACGGTTGGGACAGGCTTGAATTCTTCTTTTCGGCCAACCCGGGTGAGCCGGCCAGACCTCTTGTCAAGGTGGCCTCGGGTGGCGAATTATCCCGCCTCATGCTGGCCCTCAAATGCCTGCTGGCCCGCCGGGATATGGTCGAGACCGTCATCTTCGACGAGGTTGATGCCGGTATTGGTGGCGAGGCGGCTGAGGCGGTTGCCAGGAAGATTCAGGAGCTGGCCGCTCATCATCAGGTCTTCTGCATCACCCATCTGCCGCAGATAGCCGCCCGCGGCACCCTGCATTTCCAGGTCTCAAAAGAGGTGGTGGAAGGGCGGACCCTCTCGACCGTGGTCCCGCTCGGCAGCCAGCAGCGGGTGCAGGAACTGGCCCGGATGCTGGCCGGAGAGTCGGTTACGGCGCAGACCCAGGCCTGGGCCGAGGAATTGTTGCACAAGGGACGGGCTGCTGCATGACAAAAATCAGAGCCTTAGCCTTGTTTTCCGGGGGCCTGGATTCGATCCTGGCGGCGAGGGTGATTGCCGCCCAGGGCATCGAAGTCCTGGCGGTCAAGTTTGTCACACCCTTTTTCAACTATGAGATCCTTGCCGATATTCCCCGTTATACCAGGGAGGTGCGGGAAAAATACGGTATTGATGTGCGAGTTGAGGATATCAGCAGCAGCTATCTCGATCTCCTGCACCAACCCCGGCATGGTTTTGGCAAGAATTTCAATCCCTGTATCGACTGCAAGATCTTCATGCTTAATCGGGCCAGGGAGATGATGGTCGAAATCGGTGCCTCCTTTCTTGTTACCGGCGAGGTCCTCGGGCAGCGGCCGATGTCCCAGCGTCTTGATACCCTGCATGTCATCAGCCGGGATTCGGGCAGCCGCTCGTTTCTGCTGCGGCCGCTGAGCGCCAAACTGTTGCCGGAGACGGACCCCGAGCGGCAGGGGTTGGTTGATCGTGAGCGTCTCCTGGACTTCAGGGGGCGGGGGCGATCCCGGCAGATTGCCCTGGCCCGGGAATTAGGGATCAAGGATTTTCCCGCACCTGCCGGCGGCTGTATCCTCGCCGACCCGATCCTCAGCCGTCGCATCGCGCGGCTCTATGCCGATCAGTTTGTCCTCAGGCCGGAAAACATCACCGTGGCCGACGTCCGCCTCCTGCTGGTCGGCCGTCAGTTCATCCTACCGGGTGGTGGTTGGCTCATTCTCGGCCGGATTGAAAAGGAGAACGACCAAATTGCAGAGCTGGTCGGGAGGGATGACGCCCTACTGTATATGGAGGAACGGCCGGGCCCCACGGCACTGCTCAGGCAGGTGACCAGTTGTTATGGCGATGCATCTGTCAGAGACAAGGATCTGCAGATGGCGGCGGGGCTGGTGGTCCGCTACGGACGCAAGGAAAAAGGCGTACCGCAGGCCGGGGAGGTAGTGGTCTTGCTGGCCGGAGGGCGGCAGACGGTCATCGTCGAACCCCTTGATGACCTGCAGTCTGCCGGCTGGATGCTTTGAGCCCTGCCGTTTTCCAGCTCAGTTACTCTCTTCTCGCGGCATTTTTTTCAGTTCTGTCATCAACCCCTGATACTGTTCTTCGCTGCTTGCCTTGTTGATCTTTTTCAGGAGCTTCTCCTGGCCGGGAAAGGAGAAAATGAGATAGGCCCACAGCTGTTTCATCCGCCCCAGGAGATGGCTGGGGCCAAAGAGTTTTTCCCTGTACTGATCGTACAAGGCATCATGGAAGGCCATAATCCGCCGGGTTTTCTCCTGTGGCGAGACTGGCCCCGCGCCCTTGATGGCGGCAGGCAGGAAGGGATCGCCGAGGGCTCCTCGACCGATCATCCAGCGCTGCACCGTGGGAAAGCGTGTGCGCAGATCGTTGAACACAGTAGTACCGCTTATATCCCCATTGTAGACCAGCTGGTGCCGGCTCAGATCCTGGCAGGCGGCAAATCCCTCAAGATCGGTGGTGCCCCTGTAGAGCTGCTTACCCAGGCGGGCGTGGATGGTGATCTCTTCGAGGGGAAAATCGTCGAGGCGTGGCAGAAGATCGAGTATTTCGCTCGGTTCATGCAGGCCGAGGCGGGTCTTGATGGATAGCTGGGCTTTGATTCGGGGCATGACCTCTTCGAGAAACGAGATGATCGCCTCAGGGTAGGGCAGGAGGCCGGAGCCCCGCCTTTTGCGGACGATCATCGGGGCCGGGCAGCCGAGATTCCAGTTGATATGGCTGTAACCGAGCTCTTCCAGGCGGGCCGCCATGGCAATGAAATTCTCGGCGTTGTTGTGCAGGAGTTGTGGGATCAGCGGCAGGCCGGTGTTGTGCTCGGGCAGGACATCGGCCAGGACCTTCTGCTTGAAATGGGCCTGGCCCTGCGGATTGATAAAAGGCGCCATGGCCGCGTCAAATCCTGGGAAATGCTGGGCGAAGAGGTTGCGGAACACCACCTCCGTCACACCCTGGATCGGGGCTAAGTAAAGAAATCTGGCGGTATCTGCGGGTGTCTGATGCTCTGTGCTGGGTATGCTCATGGCCTCTGGAGACTATCCTTCTTTGGCGGGATATGGTATTCTCCCCTGCAATTGTGCCGAGCAGGAGCGGAAAAGATCGGGAGTATAGTCAATGCTGATGAAAAAAGAAAGTGTGGTCCAGGCAGAGAGGCTGAACAGCCTGTGGAGTCCCTGGCCCCGGGAGATTCGCCTGGCATTGGCAGGCCTCGCCCAGCAAAGTGGTGCTGAGATCTTCCTCGTCGGCGGCACGGTCAGGGACGCTCTGCTGGGGCTGATCCCGAGCGATCTCGATCTGACTGTGGTGCGCGACGCTGCCGGCTGCTGCCGGGAATTGATCCGTTTGCTTGGTGGCGGGACCTTTGTCGATCTGGGTGGAACCGGCGAAGATGTTGCCCGCATCGTCTTTCGGGGGTTGACCATAGATATCTCGGGGTTCCGTGGAGATGCGAGAAGTATCGAAGAGGATCTTTGCCTGCGCGACTATACCATCAATGCCATGGCCGTTCCTCTCTCCGCCGTGCAAAAAGGTGCCGGCCAAATTATCCTGCTTGATCCCCTGAATGGATATGCTGATCTCGAACAGGGCAGCCTGCGCAGCTGTCCTGAGGCCTTCAGCGCCGATCCCCTGCGCATGCTGCGGGGCTTTCGCCTCTCTGCAAGGCTCGGGTTTACCCTGAGAGAGGAGACCCTGGCCGAGATAAAACGGGATGCCGCACTGATCGGGCGGGCGGCCGCTGAACGGATCAACCATGAGCTTGATCTCATCATGGAATCTGCCGAAGCCTTTCGCACCCTGCAGGCCATGCACGGGACGGGGCTTCTGAGCTGGATCGTGCCGGAACTGTATAAAGGACTGGGGGTGGAACAGCCGGAGTTTCATCATCTCGATGTCTTTCATCATTCTTTTCTGGCTCTGGAGAGAATTGAGACCATAATCGAACAGCCGGCCCGTTATTATCCCGATTGCGGTGATGCACTGCTTGGTTATCTGCAGAAGACAGAGGCCCGGCGCTGCCTGAAGTGGGCGGCCCTCCTGCATGATATCGGCAAGCCGGGAACCCGGCAGATCCAGACCGAGCGAGAGGGTAGGGTGACCTTCTACGGTCATGACGAGGCCGGCGGCCGGCTCTTTCAGGGCTTTGCAGAGCGGCTGAAATGGAGTAATGAGGACCGGGAGCGTACAGGCAGCCTCATCGCCATGCACATGCATCCCTTTCATCTCTGTAATGTGCAGCGGGCTGAGCCTCTCAGCAAACGGGCTATCCTCAAGCTCTGCAAGCGGGCAGGAAGGGAACTGTGCGGGCTTTTCCTGCTGGCGATGGCCGATAGTCTGGCCAGCCAGGGCGAAAAGAAACCGGCGGATGTGGAGGCTGAGCTGGCTGATCTGCTGCGCCTTGTACTCAGGGCATACGAGAAGGAAATCCGGCCGGTGGTCGATGGTCCGCCCTTGCTCTCGGGGCGGGACCTGATCGTGGAATTCGGTCTGCAGTCAGGACCGATCTTTGCGGTCATACTCAAAGAGCTTGAGGCCCTCAGGGTTGAAGGCAGGGTCAAAAACCGCGCTGAGGCGATGACCTGGGTTGCCTCCTTTCTGCATGACAGGGCCTCAGAGGGCAAAAATCTTACTTTTGATCAGGACGGATCATTCTGATTTCGCCTTGTCAAAGAAAACTAAATGGGCTAAAACGTGCGTAAAGTTCGGGATTATTACTTCAACAAGGCCAAAAAAGACCGATATCCGGCCAGATCGGTCTACAAGCTGGAAGAAGTTCAGCAGAAATACAAATTCCTCCATCGGGGTGACAGTGTCCTCGATCTTGGTTGCTATCCGGGGAGTTGGTCGCTCTACGCTGGCGAAGTTGCCGGGCCGAAGGGCATTGTCGTCGGTGTCGATCTGCAGCAGGCGGAAGAGGCCCCCAGGGCCGAGAGCGCGCCCATCCACTGGCTTTGCCAGGATATCATGGAGCCGGAGTTGATACCGCTGCTGCGCAGGATCCGCCCGGCCTTCAAGGTCCTGATCTCGGACCTGGCGCCGAAGACTACCGGCAACCGCTGGGCCGACTCCCAGCATTCCATAAGTCTGGTGCGCAAGACCTTGGCCCTGGCCGAGATCCTGCTTTTCGAAAAAGGCCATTATATCTGCAAGGTCTTTCAGGGGGAGGATTTCCCGGCTTTTTTTGAGGATGTCAAAGAGCGTTTTGAGATGGCCAAGGTTCTCAAACCCAAGAGTTCACGGACCGAGAGCCGTGAGGTCTTTGTGCTGGGGATGGGCTATAGAAAACCTGTGCTGCTGGCTCTGGAGACAGCGACTGGACTGGAGCAGGTGAGAGAAACAGGAGACAACGACTGAGGGCGGAGGCCTTTCGGTTTGAACGTATTGAATAACAGGTAGAGATATGTCAGGACATTCCAAGTGGTCGACAATTAAGAGGAAGAAAGGGGCGATTGATGCAAGGCGGGGGCAGGTGTTCACCCGGCTGATCAAGGAAATTACCGTGGCGGCCAGGAGCGGCGGCGGGGATCCCGAGGGGAATTCCCGGCTGCGGGCAGCCATTAATACGGCCAAGACGGAAAATATGCCCAAAGACAATATCACCAGGGCCATCAAGAAGGGGACCGGCGAGATCGCAGGCGAGATCTACGACGAGATCCTCTACGAAGGATATGGTCCCGGCGGGGTGGCTGTTTTGGTCGATTGTATGACCGATAACCGCAATCGTACGGTAGCCGATGTCCGCCATTTTTTCGCCAAGAGCAACGGCAATCTCGGCGAATCGGGCTGTGTCTCCTGGATGTTTGAGAAAAAAGGCCTTATTCAGGTTGATAAGAAGTTGATCTCGGAAGAGAAGCTGATGGATCTGGCCATTGAGGCGGGAGCGGAGGACGTGGTCGAAGAGGAGAGTGAATTCCAAATCTTCACCGCTCCTGAGGCTTTCGATTCTGTGCGCACGGCCCTCGAAGAGGCGGGAGTTGCCTTTCTTGAGGCCTCGGTCACCCGAATTCCCCAGAATATGGTGGAGGTCACCGACGAGAAGATTGCCCGCAATCTCATGAAACTCCTGGAAAACCTTGAAGACCATGACGACGTCCAGAACGTCGACGCCAACTTCGATATCGACGACGACCTTATGGAGCAGCTTTCCTAGGTGCAGGAGTTTGGACAAGTCCGCTGTTCGAGACAGTCTCCCGCCTGGTCTAAGCGGCTGGTCTGAACATGGAACGCATTCTCGGGATTGATCCGGGCTCACGGGTCACTGGCTACGGGGTGATTGAGATTGATCGCGGGCGTCTGCGCTATGTCGCCTGCGGCACGATCAAGACCAACCAGAAGCTCCCTTTTGCCCACCGGCTCAACGAGATCTTCGAAGGAATCAACGAAGTGATCCAGCTCCACCTACCAGCTGTTGCGGCCGTGGAAGATGTCTTTCTGGCGACGAATCCGCGCTCGGCCCTTAAGCTCGGGCACGCCCGGGGTGTCGCCGTGGTCGCCGCCACCCAGAATGGCCTGGAGGTTTTTGATTACAGTCCGCGTCAGGTCAAACAGGCGGTGGTGGGCTACGGTCAGGCGGAAAAAGGCCAAGTGCAGCACATGATCAGGGCGCTGCTCGGGTTGTCGGCCTCGCCCAGTCCCGACGCCGCTGATGCCCTGGCGGTCGCCATCTGTCACGCTAACCAGTTCCGGATTTAGGAGCCGTTACGAAATGATCATTCATATCCGAATTTCGTTTACGGCTCCTTATGCCGTTCTGGGTATTTCTCTGGCCCGATTAATTTTGACAACGGCATAGGTCGATATGATTGCAGCACTCTCAGGGAAAATTCTTCAGAAGGGCACCGACAGGGTGGTCATCGACGTGTCGGGTGTCGGTTATGAGGTCTTTCTCTCAACCGACGGGATCTCCCGCCTGCCCGAGAAGGGTGAGGATGCCTTCCTTTATATCCACATGCATGTGCGTGAAGACGCTCTGGTGCTCTTTGGCTTTCTCGAAGAACAGGAAAAAGAGCTGTTTCTTGTGCTGAAAACGGTCACGGGGATCGGGCCAAAACTGGCACTGGCCACGCTTTCCGGGATGCGGGTCAACGATCTCTGTCGGGCGATTGCCGAGGGCGATATCAAGAGACTGACCTGCCTGCCGGGTATCGGCAAGAGAACTGCCGAGAGGATCTGCGTCGATCTCAAGGAAAAAGTGGGAGCGCTGAGTTCGGAGACGGTGATCGGCAGGCCGACCCTCGGCCCCGTGACCATGCCGGGTTCGGTCGTCTACGATACCCTGTCTGCGTTAGGTAATCTCGGCTATGCCGACCCGGTCGCCCGTCAGGCCCTGACGGCCGTGAAGAAGCGTCTGGGGGATGAGGCCTTCAGCCTGTTGAAGGTTGAGGAAATGATCAGAGAGACCCTGAGGGCGCTGGCATGAACAGAGAAGAAGACATTGGTGTCGACGAGCGTCTGGTCAATCCTGAACTGATTATCAGGGAGCCGGTCAATGACCATGCGCTGAGGCCCCGGAGGCTTGCCGAGTATATCGGCCAGGAGCAGGTGCGCCGCAGTCTCGATATCTTCATCCGGGCCGCCAAGGGCCGGGGGGAGCCGCTCGACCATGTGCTTTTTCACGGGTTTCCGGGTCTTGGCAAGACGACGCTTTCCTACATCATCGCTAACGAAATGGGCGCGGGGATCAAGGTGACCTCGGGGCCGGTCATTGAAAAACAGGGAGATCTTGCGGCGATTCTCACCAGCCTGCAGGAAGGAGATGTCCTTTTTATCGACGAGATCCACCGCCTCAACCATGTAGTTGAGGAGATCCTTTATCCGGCCATGGAGGATTATCAGCTCGACCTTATCATCGGTCAGGGACCGGGTGCCAGATCGGTGAAGATGGATCTGCCCCGCTTCACTCTGGTGGGCGCAACCACCCGCACCGGCCTTCTCACTCCGCCCCTGCGAGATCGCTTCGGGGTTGTCCTGCGGCTGGAATTCTATTCGCCCGAAGAACTGGTGACCATCGTTTTACGCTCCGCCGCCCTTCTCGGGATGCAGGTTGACCAGTCGGGAGCATTGGAACTCGGACGCCGTTCACGTGGCACCCCGCGCATCGCCAACAGGCTGTTGCGCCGGGTTCGTGACTATGCCGAGGTCGGACGACACACGATTGTCAATGCCAGGATCGCAGACGAAGCCCTGAACCTGCTGGGGGTTGATCGATTCGGCCTTGATGATATGGATCGGCGTATCCTGTTGACCCTCATCGATAAGTTTGATGGCGGGCCGATAGGGCTGGAGACCCTGGCAACGGTGGTCTGCGAAGAGAAAAACACCCTTGAGGATGTCTATGAACCCTTTCTTATCCAATCGGGCTTTCTCCAACGGACGCCGCGGGGACGGATGGCCACTGTTATGGCCTATGAACATTTTCAGCGAAAATCACCCGCTAGGTTGAGAACTCAGCCTTCGCTCTTTGATGAACAGGAGGAGCCGGAGGACTTCTGAAAACCGCACCATTCATTCAAATCTCAGGAGTGTAGACGATGCGCAAGACAATAAAAGATATTCGGTCGATGAAGGCTGCCGGGCAGAAGATCACCATGCTGACGGCCTATGATGCCTCGATGGCACGACTTTTCAACCTCTGTGATGTGGATATTCTTCTGGTCGGCGATTCTCTCGGGATGGTCATGTTGGGCTATGAATCGACGGTTCCGGTGACCATGGAAGAGATGCTCCACCATGCCTCTGCGGTGCGCCGGGGGGCGCCGGAGGCCTTTGTTATGGGCGACATGCCTTTCGGTTCCTATCAGAGCGGGGTGCGCGATGCCATTTTGAACGGCCTGCGCTTTCTCAAGGAGGCCGGTTGCGATGCCGTCAAGCTCGAGGGGGGCTTGGAGATGTGCGGGGTGGTTAAGGGTATGGTCGAGGCCGGAATCCCGGTGATGGGCCATATCGGCCTGACTCCCCAGACGGCCAGTCAGCTTGGCGGCTTCAAAGTGCAGGGTAGGGATCTTGAGGCCGCTCGGCGATTGCTTGATGAGGCACGGGCCCTGGAAGAGGCAGGCGCCTTTAGCCTGCTCATAGAATGTATCCCTGCAGGACTTGCTGAGGTGATTTCCTCTGCCCTGAACATCCCGACCGTGGGGATAGGCGCCGGTGTCCATTGCGACGGTCAGGTGCTGGTCTCCCATGATCTTCTGGGGATGTTTGAGAAATTCCAGCCGAAATTCGTCAAACAGTACGCAAACCTCTCTCCTCTTATCAAAGAAGGCGTCCAGCGGTTCAGCAGCGAGGTACGAAGCGGAGTCTACCCAAGTGAAGAACATGGATTCGCCGACAGCTGCAACTACCGCCAGTTGCTCTCCAAAGAATCATAGATTGAAGCCCGATTTGTCACCAACAGGCACTGCCGCCATATTGAATGTTGTGGGAGTTGCCGACATTTTCTGAAACCACCTCGGAGGCAGGGTCACTTGTGTTGACTCTGCCTCTTTTTTTACCTGTATCTCTCCTCCTGTTTCCTTCAGTTGCCGTATTTATTTGTTTAACTCTTTTTTTTAAACAAATAAACCATCTTCAGATATGCGAGATATTCGCTCACTCAATTCTGATGTTCCTGTCTCTTTTCACTTCTTCTTGAATAAAACTCCCACTTAATCCCACATCCCGTCCCTCTCTCTGCAGTATCCCGTGCAAACATCATATGTTTCATTATTTATACCGACAAGATAGCCATTATTAAAGGAAGGTATTTGTTTGGCACTGTTCTGCGAAGAGAGGTTGGTGTATACACCATATTGTACAGCTGCCATGGATAATGTCTATATATTGTTTAACGATTAGAAGAGCACATTTTTAATTATTGTCTTGAAGTTACACGTATTTTCCCTTGACACCGGGACTGGTCTTGTTATAAATGGTAGTATAGTGGTGTAAAGTGGATAAAAGGGGAGTTTGGCGGTTGGTGGGTGGGTTTGAAAGGGAGATTCTGTGATCAAGAGTCGGTTTCGCAGTAGATCGGAACATGTGCTGGATGACAAGGGCAGGTTGAACTTCCCGAGTCGTTTTCGTGATGTGTTACGGCAGTACGAATCTGAAACCTTGATGGTGACCTCCTGGGGCATGCAGCATCTGCGCGCCTTTCCTCTCTCGGAATGGGAAATCCTCGAGACAAAATTGCTCACCGAGGGTCGGGAGCAGAAGGGTATAGCCAGTTTTGTCCGGTACGTGGTCGGTGGAGTAACTGAATGCAGTCTCGATAAACAGGGGAGGATCCTCCTACCTCAAGCCCTGCGAGTTGACGCGAGTCTCAGGAAAGACATCGTTCTGACCGGTATGCTCGATTGGATTGAGATCTGGGATAAAGAGGCCTGGCTCAAGGAAAATGACACAACCCGTGAGAGTTTTGAAGCTTTCGATGAAAGCCTGGCCCGGCTCGGGATTTTCTGATGGAAAGCACTTGTGACTCGGAACAGATACATCATTCTGTTCTGCTGGACGAGGTTATACACTATCTGGCCCCGGCATCTGATGGAATGTATGTTGATGGTACGCTGGGGCTCGGTGGCCATACTGAGGCGATCTTGTCCCAGTCGGCGCCGGATGGGCGAGTCATTGCCTTTGAGTGGGATGAGAGTGCCATCGACCAGAGTCGCAAGAGGTTAGCGGGTTTTGGTTCGAGATTGACTGTAGTGCGCAGAAATTTTGCCGATTTTGCCCTGGGTATGGCTGAAGTTGGAGTAGATGAGGTCGATGGGATTCTCATCGATATAGGTCTTTCATCACTGCAACTTGATCGGGGTGGGAGGGGGTTCAGTTTTCAGCGTGATGAGCCCCTCGACATGAGAATGGATATCCGCCGGGAGATTACGGCTGCTACCCTCCTGGCGTCGTGTTCTGAAGAAGAACTGGCGGATATCTTTTTTTATTACGGTGAAGAGCGTCAGGCCAGGCCTATTGCCGCCGAGATAGTCAGAGCCCGGGGGCAGGAGAAGATACACACCGCCAAACAGCTTGTGGGGCTTGTGGTCAGGGCGGTGCCGAAGAGGTTTCATCCGAAAAAGATTCATGTGGCAACCAAGGTGTTCCAGGCCCTGCGTATCGCCGTGAATACTGAGCTTGAAAATCTGGCACAGATTCTTGATACGGCAGTTCCGTACTTGAAGCCGGGGGCCAGATTTTGTGTGATCTCTTTTCACTCTCTGGAGGATCGGATGGTGAAGAGAAAGTTTCGTGACAATACCGAACTGGAAATCCTTACCGCAAGGCCGGTTCGGCCGGGAGCTGCGGAGATTGCCAGAAATCCTCGGGCACGTAGCGCGCGGTTGAGGGTTGCCTGCAGGAAATAAAAAAATCTTTGGGGGGAACGAGTAATGATGTATCAAGGTTCAGCACACGCATATTTCCGTTCGGCAGTACATGTCGGCATGCAGCATCAGGGCAGGCGAAGTGCCTTTGAACTTCCCGGGGGGCTCCTGCTGTGGAAGGCTGTGGGGAAGGTCCTGCTGGTTCTCTTGCCCATACTCTTGGCATTGCATCTTTTTTTCTCTTCGTTTGTAAGTAATACTGAAGAATCGGTGCGGGCAGCTGATGACAACCACTACAATCTCACCATAGCCAACAGTCTGCTTAAGTCCGAAAGATCACAGCTTCTCACTTCCGGTCAGGTACAGGTCGTCGTTGGAGATTCGTTCTCTCTCCATGCGCCGGGAAAGGGCCAAGTGCGTGTCTATAATCGCACAACAGGGCAGTTCAGATATCTCTAATTGGGAAAATGGCCAAACAATCCCGTCTGCGCACACAAAAAAACACGAGACGTAGACCGGCGATCCTGTTTGCCATTCTTCTTATCTGCATAGTCGTCGCTTCCTGGTATCACTTTGATATCCAGAATCTGGCCAGCCAGGTTCAGGATTTTTTCCACACGGCCCAGAAGTCCCTGGATGCGGGGAATGATACCCGGGGAACGATTTATGACCGCAATTTTAAAGAAGTCGCGGTCTCTTTGGAGAAGGTGTCGGTCTGTGCCCGGATGCGTGAGCTCCAGCCTCTGCAGAAAACCGTCTCGCAGCTCTCGTCGGTCCTCAGGATTGAGGAGAGCAAGATCATGGAAAGGTTGCAGGGCGAGTCTCTGAAAAATTGGATAGTACAGAATATCAGTCGCCAGCAAGAAGAGGCTGTTCGTAAACTCAACCTGCCGGGAATTTTTTTGACTGAAGAAAAGGCTCGTTTTTACCCTCAGGAAAAGACAGCGGCCCATCTGGTTGGCTTTGTCGAGTCCGATATAGGTCTGGCGGGCATTGAATACTATTATGATACCCTGCTGAGCAGTCAAACGTCAGGCCAGGAACAAATTGTGCAGCGTCTGCCGGGCTTTCCGCACCTGGTTTTAACCCTCGATCTGAAGATTCAGGATGTCCTGGAAAAACTTGTCGGAGAACTTGCTGCAGGCCAGACCGGTGTTAGGGCAGGGGCGTATCTTATGGAGGCCGGAACAGGGGCCATGGTTGCATCCGTACAGTATCCCTCCTTCAATCCGAATTCCTTCCGCAAATATTCGGATGATGTCCTTGCCAGCCTCTTTCTCGAACCTCTCCTGCTGCCGGTCGGATATCGACGTTTTCTGTATGATTCGGCAAATCTTCAGACCCAGAATGAGGTGACGGGAGCATTTTTGCCCTGGAGTGTCATGGTCGCGAGTGACAGTTTGGGAAGTCAGTTGCGGCTCTGGAACAGGATCGGCCTGAATGAAAACGCCTCCCCGGAATTTGTCGAGGAGAACACTTTGCAGGCCGCAAAGATTGACATGCAGCAGGTGCCAAGTGGGTCCGGAGAGAACTTTGATACCATCCCCGAGCGTATGAGTCCCCTGCAGTTGTTGACGGCTGTGACCTGTCTCCTCAACGGAGGCCAAAAGGTGAAGGCCCACGCCGTATCGCAACTCGTGGATCCTGTGAGCCAAAAGGAATTTCCTCTTGGCCCGGAGGCAAAAAAGGTCCCTTCGCCGAAAACGGTTTCGGTCGAGACCTCGCGTGAGATTATGCGCCTGCTGTCGAGCCAGTCACAGCGAGGAAGGCAGGATTCGGTTTCCTATTCGACGGGGAATCTTGTTGCACTGGGAAGGAAATCGTCCTGGGCTTTACGGCAGAACAGTGTACTGTTGACGGTGATTCCTTCGGATAATCCTGGACTCGTCCTGCTTGTGGTGCTCGAAACGCCATCCATCAAACCCGAGGCTAAGCTCTGGCAGGAGAAAGACCTTGCCAAGGCCGTAGACGCTGTTGTTGAGCGGCTTGTCGTCCTGCAGCAGGTGGGTATGAACGTCAGCGATGTGGTATCACCCGGTGAACAAAAAATGATCAACTTCACTGCCGGAAAGGAAGAAGGGACCAAGAACAAGACAAACCGATTGAGCGCACTCTCCGAGGAAGAAAAGGTCATTCTCATGCCGGAACTGAAGGGACTGAGCCTCAGGAAGGCCCTGAGGCAGTTGCAGGGAGTAAAGGTTAAGGTGAGGATTGTGGGAACAGGTAAAATTATGGCCCAGAGCCCGAAGGCTGGAGAAATGCTGACAAAAAATACTGAGTGTATCCTCACCCTGCAAAATGATGAAGATATCCAACTGAAAAATCTGGAAAAAAAGCTGCAGACAACTAAGTAGCTCTCGCAGATCCTATGCATACAGAAAAAGAAAAACCAGAGGTCTGTGGATGCAAAAGATCTCAATCGCTCACCGATAATTGTGTGAGATCTCTTGCGGGACTACTCGCGGGGATCACATATAGCGTAGTCAAATTACAAGATGGTTTTGTTGGGGAGCTACCTAATATTTCAGAGATTTCGTCCGATTCAAGGCAGGTTTTGCCCGGCAGTCTCTTCGTGGCGATTTCCGGGAACAGACAGGATGGACACGCCTTTATTGACGAGGCGGTGATGCGGGGGTGTGCGGCTGTGATGATCGAATCAGGCTGCCTCGAAATGGAGAGGGTGAGGCGATGGGATATCTGTCTCATTGAAGTGGCGGACAGCAGAGCGGCATATGCCAGATTGGCCGCCTCCTTTCATGGTCATCCGGCCAACCGTTTGAAGCTTATTGGTATCACCGGGACCAACGGTAAAACAACCATCACCTACCTCCTTGAAGAGGCCCTGGTCAGCATGGGTATGTCGGTCGGTGTCATCGGCACGGTCAATTATCGTTATACCGTGGCGGGAGAAAAAAAAATCCTGCCCTCACCCCATACAACCCCTGATGCCATGCAGCTTCAGGGGTTGTTGCGGACTATGGCCGATGCCGGTGTCCTCTGTGTTATCATGGAGGTATCCTCTCATGCCCTGTCCCAGTCGAGGGTTGGCGATATCCTGTTCGATGTGGCGGCATTCACCAATCTTACCCGTGATCACCTCGACTATCATAAAGACATGGACGACTATTTCCAGGCGAAAACACGGCTCTTTACCGAACAACTCAAGGAAGGGGGGAGGGTGGTAGTCACTGATTCCGGCAGGATTCCAGGTGAGGCAGATTGGGCCGGGAATCTCGCGAAAACATGCCGGGCGAGGGGGATTGCTGTTCTCACCTGCGGTGAACAGCGGGATGCTGATATCTGTCTGATGGGTCATGTCTCAGATCTCAATCACAGCGAGATTTCCCTGAAAACCAAAGCAGGAAATATCACGCTGAACTCAGGCCTTGTGGGAAGGTTTAATGTTGACAACATCATGACATCTCTGGCGATCTGTTCAGCTCTGAAATATGAGATGGTCGAGATCCTGCCCTATCTTGCCAGGGCCGGAGGAGCCCCCGGAAGGTTGCAGCGGATTATGGTTGATGATGGCGGCAGTGAGGGAAAGCCTGTGGTTTTTGTCGATTATGCCCACACCCCTGATGCTCTGCAGAAGGTGCTGGCAACGTTGGCGGCTCTGCCTCATCGGGAGCTGTTCTGCCTTTTCGGTTGCGGTGGCGACAGAGATCCCGGAAAACGGCCGGTCATGGGGCGGGTCGCAGCTGAATTGAGTGATGTTGTGGTCCTGGCGGATGATAATCCCCGCAGTGAACTGCCGGAAACAATAATGAACCAGATCGCAGCCGGTGTTGTCGAGGCCGGTATGCCCAGCCGATCAGCGGATTGGCTTTTTGCGAGGAAAGTGACCGAGCGGGGCTGCGTCAAGTTCGGCAGACGGGAGGAGGCCATTGCATCGGTGATCAATGCCGCCGGGCCTGGGGATATTATCCTCATTGCCGGTAAAGGGCATGAGACATATCAATTACTGCGCGGGCGCAAACGTTTCTTTGACGATTGCCTTGAGGCTCGGGAGGCGCTTTCTGCCTGGACCATCGGATCCCTTGTACAGGCTACCGGGGGGCAAAGACCGCGGACTTTCTTTACGGGGTTGTTGGGCAGGGTATCAACGGATAGCCGGAATGTTGAGCGAGGCGAGATCTTTGTCGCCCTTGAGGGTGAACGTTTCGATGCCCATGATTTCATAGACCGGGTGGCAGAAAAGGGTGCTGGCTGTCTCGTTGTCAGCCGGGAAATTGAGGAACGATATGCCGGCCGGATCCCCCAGATAATTGTGCCGGACACCCTGCGGGCCCTCGGGGATATGGCGAGGTATCGGCGCCGACTGATGCGGGACTTGGGTTCTCCAGTTGTGATCGGTATTACCGGGAGTTGCGGCAAGACAACCGTCAAGGAGATGACGGCTGCGATTCTTGCCAGACTCTGGCCGGTCGGCCCTGATAATTCGGAGAATTGCGTGCTCAAAACGGGCGGAAATTTCAACAATCTGATCGGACTGCCGCTCTCCCTCCTGCCCCTTGGTGTCAAACACAAGGCGGCGGTTATGGAGATGGGGATGAACAGGCCGGGAGAGCTGGCGCGACTAGCCGAGATCGCCGAACCCGATATCAGTTGTATAACCAATATCCATGCCGCCCATCTTGAAGGTCTGCATTCTCTTGCAGGTGTGGCGCGCGCCAAGGAAGAACTCTTTGCCGGTACATCTTCGACCGGTAGCCTGGTGGTCAATCTTGACGATCCTCTGGTTCGGGCCTGTGCCGAAAAATATCCGCAGAAAAAAATCAGCTTCAGCTCCGGTGGTGAAGGGCTGCAATATAAGCCGGATATCTGGGCTACCGACGTGCAGGTCGGCGTGAAAGGCCTGATTACCTTTATCATGCACTTTCAGCAAGAGACGGCGGACATCCATCTCTATGCGGCCGGCACGCATAATGTCGGCAATGCCCTTGCCGCTGCGGCTATCGCCTACTCGGTCGGAGCGCAGCCGTTAGAGATTGCAGCCGGCTTATCGGATTTCAGGGCTGCTGCCAAGCGCATGGAGATGCTTGAGGCCCTGGGTGGCTACGGTATTCTCAACGATACCTATAATGCCAATCCTGCCTCCATGGCGGCCGGTCTCATGACCCTGCAGCAGATGCGGGCGAAGACCTCGGTGGCCCTTCTGGGTGATATGTTGGAGCTCGGAGAGAGTACTGAGACAGCGCACCGGGAGTTGGGACAACTGACGGTGGCATGCGGAATCGATCTCCTGGGGCTGGTAGGTGACTGTGCCCGGATTACGGCCCAAGGGGCACTCGCTGCCGGGATGCCGGCAGAAAAAGTCAGGATTTTCGAGGATAAAGAGACGGCCTGTCATTGGCTTGAAGAACTGCAGGGCCAAGGAAGACTCAAGAAAGGAGACTGGTTGTTGGTCAAGGCCTCACGGGGGTTGAAAATGGAGACGATCGTCGAGTGTTTGACAGGAAAGACTTGAGGAAAACGGGCGTCCAATGTACGTAGCTGTTTTCTGTATCGTGCTACAGAATAACCGCAAATTGAACACGAGAGATTAATTTTCCATGCTGTATCATTTACTGTATCCTCTACATACAACCTTTATTGGTTTCAACGTCTTTCGGTATATCACCTTTCGCTGCATCTGCGGGGCTATTACCGCTTTTTTGCTGATGTTTTTCCTCGGGCCGGCCTTTATCCGGGCGATGAAGCGCCTGCAGATCGGCCAGGTGATCAGGGATGACGGCCCCGAGACCCACCTTGCCAAGCAGGGCGTGCCGACCATGGGTGGTATGCTCATCCTCCTGGCCATCAGTGTCTCGACCTTGCTTTGGGCCCGGCTCGATTCCGGGTTGGTCTGGCTGATTCTCTTCACTGTGCTGTTTTATGGCATGATCGGGGCCATAGACGACTTGAAAAAGATCCGCAAGAATAACAGCAAGGGCCTCAGTGCCAGAAAGAAGATGGTTCTGCAGGTGATCGGCGCCGCAGTCGTGGGCTTGTATATCTTCTTGCATCCCGGCTTCGACGGTCATCTCAGTCTGCCCTTTTTCAAAAACGTCCACCCGGATCTCGGCTGGTTTTATGTGATTTTTGCGATAGTGGTCATTGTCGGTTCCTCAAATGCCGTCAATCTTACGGACGGTCTTGATGGCCTGGCAGCCGGACCGACAGTGATAACGGCCGCCGTCTATCTGGTCTTTTCCTATCTTGCCGGCCATGTGGTCCTGGCCAGCTATCTGCAGATCACCCATGTCCCCGGCAGCGGTGAGCTGGCGGTATTCTGCGGGGCCATGGTTGGAGCCTGTCTCGGCTTTCTCTGGTACAACGCCTACCCAGCCCAGATGTTCATGGGAGATGTCGGCTCCCTGGCCCTGGGCGGAGCCCTTGGGACCATAGCCATAATCATCAAACAGGAATTCCTCCTGGCGATTGTCGGCGGGGTCTTTGTCATGGAGGCCCTCTCCGTCATCATGCAGGTAGGGTATTTCAAAATGACCAACGGCAAGCGGATTTTTCTGATGGCTCCTTTCCATCACCATTTTGAGAAAAAGGGCTGGCATGAATCGAAGATCGTGGTCCGTTGCTGGATAGTCTCCATCCTCCTAGGCCTGCTGGCCATAGCAACCTTGAAGCTGCGCTGATGAAAAATAATATTCTCATTCAACCAGGAATTCGGGTAGCCATCTTGGGTCTGGGAGTCTCCGGTCGGGCAGCGGTACATTATCTCCAGGCCTGTGGAGCTGAGGTGGTTGTTTCAGATAACCGGCAGCAGGGACAACTGTTGGAAAAAGAAGGGGTTTTTCTCGACAACTCCAGGGTTACTTGGGAAGCCGGTGGGCACTCCCTCGCCTTTCTGGGCAAGGCCGATATCGTCTTCGTCAGCCCAGGTGTACCTCTTAATCTGCCTTTGCTGGTCCAGTTGCAACAACAGGGCATCAGGATTATGGGTGAATTGGCGTTGGCAGCTCCGGCCCTCTGTGAGACCGTGGTAGCCATCACCGGCACCAATGGTAAGACCACGGTGACCACCCTGATCGGTGAACTCCTGCGGGGGGCGGGGAAAAACGTCTTTGTCGGCGGTAATATCGGCACACCGATTTTTGAATATCTGCTCAAAGGTCCTGAGGCAGATACCCTCATCCTTGAAGTCTCAAGCTTTCAGCTCGATACAGCCGGTGACTTTCGTCCGGATATTGCGCTACTGCTCAATATCACTCCGGATCATATTGATCGGCATGGCAGTCTTGCCGATTATGCCCGGGCCAAGATGAAGATCTTCGAGCAACAGCGGCGGACGGATACGGCCATTGTCAATGGTGATGACTCTCTTTGTCGCAGTCTCGTGAACGAGATCGACAGCAGGGTATTGTTCTTCGGCCATGGTTCTGATTGCCAGGCCCGGATCGAAGGAAGCAGGGTCACCCTACGGTGGCAGGAAGAAGAGATCTATGATCTTGTCGGTACCAGTCTAGCGAATGCCATGGGCGTCCTGAACAGTGCGGCAGCGATCCTGGCCACCAGATCGGTGGGATGCAGCCCCGAGAGAATCAGGGCTGGTCTTGCGGCCTTTCAGCCCCTGCATCACCGGATGGAACCTGTTGCCGAGATCGACGGTGTGGTCTACTATGACGATTCAAAGGCCACCAACACCGGGGCAGTCCTGAGTGCGCTCGCGCAGATTGATGGCAAGGTGGTGCTGATTGCCGGCGGCAAGGATAAGGGCGATGATTATACCCTTCTCAGGGAGAGTGTCAGAGACAAGGCCCGTAAGGTTGTTCTGATCGGCGAAGCGGCGGTCCTGTTGGAAATGGCCCTGTCCGGCACCGCACCTCTTATTCGGGCGAAATCCATGGAAGAGGCCGTGCAGTTGGCCCACGCGGTGGCACAACCGGGAGATGCGGTGTTGCTGTCGCCGGCCTGCGCCAGTTTTGACATGTTCAACAGTTATGTGCACAGAGGCGAAGTCTTTGTTGCTGCGGTCGAAAGACTCAGAGAAGCTGAAAAGGCTGCAATGGCGGAGATGTGAAAATGAATCAGGAGAGACCTATACGCCTGCTGCTCACCGGTGGCGGCACAGGCGGTCATCTTTTCCCGGCGATTGCTGCGGCTGAGGCCTTTTGCGCCAGATGTCCGGGAACTGAGGTACTCTTTGTCGGTACGCGTCGGAAAATGGACGCCGAGAGTCTTGCGGCCCATGGGTTTTCCAGCTGTAGCGTGCATTGCCATGGCCTTAAGGGCAAGAATATAGGTGAGCTCTTAAAGGCCCTGACGGTTCTGCCCTTCTCGTTTTTTGAGGCGATCCGGCATATCCGCAGATTCGCCCCTGATGTGGTTCTCGGGGTTGGCGGCTATGTCACCGGGCCGGTCGTGGCCGCTGCCAGGATGCTCGGGATACCGACAATCATCCATGAACAGAATTCGGTGCCGGGACTTGCCAACAGGAAGCTCGGTCGCATCGTGCAGCGTATATGTCTGTCACTGCCGGATACTGGAGGATATTTCGCCAAAGGAAAGGTTATCCTGACCGGTAATCCCGTGCGGCAGAAAATTCTTGCTCTGTCCGGGACGAAGCAACAGTCTCCTGGAGGTGGCTGCACTGTACTCGTCCTCGGCGGCAGTCAAGGTGCCCATGGTCTGAACATGCTGGTGGTCGAGGCCTTTACAGGAATCGGCAAAGAGATGTTAGCCGGCCTCAATCTTATTCATCAGACGGGAGAAAAGGACGAGGAGGCGGTCAGGACCAGCTACCGCGCGGCTGGCGTGGAAGCCACGGTGGCCGCATTTTTCCAGGATATGCCGGCGGTTTACGGGCAGGTGGATTTTCTGATTTCGAGGGCCGGGGCCACTACCCTTAGTGAGCTTGCCGTTCTGGGTCTGCCGCCGATCCTGATACCCTACCCTTATGCGGCTGATAACCATCAGGAAAAGAATGGCCGGTATTATGAAAGCGGTGGCGGGGCGATACTGTTTCAAGAAGACCGACTCACGGCTGAACTCCTCGCTGAGACGGTGCATGGGTTGGCTGAAGAAGGAGAGAGGCGTGAAAGAATGGGGCAGGCAATGCAAAGGCTTGCCTATCCGAATGCGGCCGGGGCTATAGTCGATGCCTGTCTGCAGGCGATAAGCGACAAGAAGGGCTGAGGGCCAGTCGACGACGTAAGGAATGATCAACAGATGTATCGAAAAACAAAGCATATCCATTTTGTCGGCATCGGCGGTATCGGCATGAGCGGCATAGCTGAACTGCTCCTCAACCTGGGTTATAAGGTGTCAGGCTCGGACCTGCATGGCTCGGCCATCACCGAGAATCTGAGCAGATTGGGCGGTGTAATTTTCCAGGGGCACAATGGTGAATGGATAGAGGGAGCGGATGTGGTGGTCACTTCTTCGGCTATTTCCGCGAACAACCCGGAGGTCATCGCCGCCAGGGAGCAATTCATCCCTGTTATTCAGAGGGCGGAGATGCTCGCCGAACTCATGCGCCTGAAAAAAATCGGTATTGCGGTTGCCGGGAGTCACGGCAAGACTTCAACCACTTCCATGGTTGCCTGGATGCTGGCCAAGGCCGGGCTTGATCCGACCATCGTGGTCGGCGGCAAGGTTGACAGTCTTGGCGGCAATGCCAAGCTGGGGCAGGGGGATTTTCTTGTCGCCGAGGCGGATGAGAGTGACGGTTCTTTTCTCAAGTTGTCGCCGGTTCTCGAAGTGGTGACCAATATTGATCTTGAACATCTGGATTACTATCGGGATATTGAGCACATAAAGGACACATTCCTCGAGTTCATCAACAAAATTCCCTTTTATGGTGCGGCCATTCTCTGTCTGGACGATGAAAATGTCGCAGATATTCTGCCTTCGATTACCCGGCGGATTATCACCTATGGCATGAGCCCTCAGGCGGATGTGTACGGCGAAAACATCTTCTTTCAAGAGGGTAGGGTGCATTTCACCGTAAAAAAGGCGGGCCTTGAACTCGGCAATCTCGACATTGCCCCTCCCGGAAAACACAATGTCTATAATGCCCTAGCAGTTATCTGTGTCGGCCTGGAGCTGGAGATACCTTTTTCGGTGATTGCCGATGCTCTTCGCAGTTTTGCCGGGGTTCAGCGGCGGATGCAGAAAAAAGGTGAGATTTATGGTATCACCATAGTCGATGATTACGGGCACCACCCCACGGAGATCAGGGCGACGCTTGCGGCCATCAAAGAGGCATGGCCTGAAAAACGCCTCGTTGTGCTTTTCCAGCCCCATCGCTATACTCGGACCAAGGCCCTGTTCAGGGAGTTTCAGACGTGTTTTCGGCAGGCCGACTGTCTTGTCATGACCGAGGTCTACGCCGCCAGCGAAGAGCCTATCGAGGGAACGAACAGCAAGGTGCTGCTGGAAGAGATCAAACGACACGGGCAACGCAATACCCATTATATCCCTGAAGTGGAGGAGGTGGCTGCGGCATTGCTCCCCCTCCTGCTGGAAAACGATCTGGTGCTCACTTTGGGTGCGGGCAATATCGTCAGGGTTGGAGAAAATCTCCTCACCCTTCTGGAAAACCGACAGGTTTAAGACGGCATGTATCCTTTGCTCAGAGAAGAGTTGGGCCATATCGTTTCCGGGCTGGTAGAGTGGAATTGCCCCTTGAGCGGTTACACCTCCTTTGCCATCGGCGGTCCCGCCGAGGCCCTAGTGACAGTCCGAAACAAGGCCGAACTGGCCGGACTTCTGGATTTTTTCAGCCGCCGACAGGTTGCCTGGCGGGTTATAGGGAAGGGGACCAATCTCTTGATTCGTGACGAGGGTTTTGCCGGGGTGATCGTTTTGCTTGGCCCGGGGTTTCAACAGATTGATTTTGGCATCCAGCAGGGGGATGGCAGAACCCGGATTTCGACGGGTGGGGGCTGCGGGCTGACGCGACTTGCAACGTCCTGTATGGAGAAGGGTCTGGCCGGACTCGAGTTCGCCACCGGCATTCCCGGGACTGTCGGCGGGGCGGTGATTATGAACGCCGGGGCCTGGGGAGGTGAAATCGCCTCAGTACTGAAAACTCTCACTGTCCTGACGTCGGAGGGGGAACGGAATCTGCAGCGCCGGGACCTTGATTTCGGCTATCGCTGCTGGCACGATTTTCACAAGCTTTGTGGTCGGACGGTGGTGGTCAATGCCGAATTTGAGCTGATCGCTGATAATCCCGAGGTTGTACGCAGGCGCTACTTGCAACTCCGGGAAAAACGGTGTGTCAGTCAGCCGAAAGGCAAGGGGAACGCCGGTTCCTTTTTCAAGAATCCCGAAGGTGACAGTGCCGGACGTCTTATTGAGGCCAGCGGTTTGAAGGGCAGACATGTGGGCGGGGCGATGATATCGGAGCAGCATGCCAACTTCCTTGTCAACAGAGGCGGGGCAACATCTGCGGATGTACTTTCGCTTATGCGCCTCGTTCAGGAAAAGGTCAAAGAGGACAGTGGCATAGATCTCGAGCCTGAAGTGCATTTTATCTGATTTCTATGAAGAAACTGTTGCAGGGCGTCATAGGCCAAATGAAGCGGATCTTGCCCGTGAAAAGGCAAAAGTCCGGCTATAAGTCCTTCGACGTACAGTTTCGTACTGCCTATGGGAAACAGGGAAAAGAACGGAAAAAAAGGCTGCTCCCTGTGTCTGCGCTGACCACTGCCTTGCGAAAAAAAACCAAGGCAAAGGAGGAGGGCTACAGAAGGAAGGAGGAGGGGAAGCTCCCTGGTCTCCGATTGGCGGCAGGTGTTGCCCTGGCAGCAGCTGTTGTCTTTATCTTCTGGCAGAAGGGTGGTTGGGGCGGCTGGCAGACACTTGTTCCCGGTGTATCGTTTTTTCAGCTGCATCATTTGGAATTCAAGGGGCGCTCGGTGACTACCGAGGCGGCCCTGCGGGAACGGAGCGGCCTGGCACTCTATCAGACCAATCTGCTCACCCTGGATACAGACAAGGTGGAAAAGCTGATCGCCGACGATCCCTGGGTGCGTTCGGCGAAGGTGACGCGTGACTGGCCGTCTGGACTGACGGTCGCGATTGTCGAGCATACTCCCCTTGCCCTGATGAGCGGCGACGAGAGTGGTGGTTCCGGCCTGTCATTTATTGACAAATCAGGGGTTGTTTTTATGACAGTCAGCCCGGGACAGGACATCGATTATCCCATTATCACCGGTCTCGAGAGAATACATGAGCTAAAACAGCGGCAGGAGATATTTTTCGATATATTTCAGTTCCTCAAGCAGTCGGAAAAGAACAATCCGAATCTCCCGACCCAGGCAGTATCGGAGATCCATGTGAACGAAAACGGGGAATTGATCATTTTTCTGGTGGAATATCCCTTTCCTATCTTTTTTGGCAGAGGTCAGACGGAGACAAAGTATAATCGACTGGTGAAGGTGCTTGAAGTCCTGTATAAAAAGCATGATGAAGGAATGCAGATATCGCGGGTGGAATATATCCGGATGGACTATTTGAATGACAAGGTGCTGGTAGCACAGAGCGGATCAGGTTGAAACGAATGGAAGAAAAAAACGAAAGAGAAGAGCGGGCCCTCATGAAGGTGGAGATTGAGCGAGAATTCGGTGAACTCGTTGTCGGTCTTGATATCGGCACAACCAAGATCTGCTGTGTTGTGGGCGAGGTAACTGAAAACACCACAGAGATCATCGGTGTCGGTATTGTCCCCTCGCAGGGCTTGAAGAAAGGTGTTGTGGTCAATATCGAAAGCACCGTCACTTCCATCAAACAGGCAGTGCGTCAAGCAGAAGAGAACGCAGGCTGTGATCTGCGCTCGGTCGAGGTCTTTGTCGGAATCGCCGGGAACCATATCAAGGGATTCAACAGCCCTGGGATTCTCGCGATCAATAACCGTGAGATCAAGAAGGTCGATATCGACGAAGTCATAACCGCCGCCCGGACCGTCAAGATTTCTGAGAATCAGCGGGTCATCCATGTCATGCCCCAGGAGTATATGGTGGATGACCATACCGGCATCCAGAATCCAATCGGCATGACCGGGGTGAGACTGGTGACAAACGTCCACATCGTCACGGCCGATATCGGCGCCGTCCATAATCTTGTCACCTGCTGTAACAAGGCGGGGCTTGAGGTTGCCGATATTGTTCTGGAATCGATCGCCTCGGCTAATGCCGTGCTCAGTGCCGACGAAATGGAACTGGGGGTCGCCATCGTCGACATCGGCGGCGGCACCACGGATCTGGCGGTCTTCTGTGACGGCACCATCCGACATACATGCGAGATCGGCCTCGGTGGCCACAATCTGACCAACGACCTCTCCGTAGGCCTGCGCACACCTCTGCAGGAGGCTGAACGGTTGAAAGAGGACTTTGGCGGGGCGATTGCCTCGATCATCAAGCCCAATCTCGTGGTCGATGTGCCGACGGTAGGGGATCGTGACCCCAGAAAGGTTACCCAGAAGGTCCTTGTCGATATCCTTGAGGCCAGGATGATTGAGATTCTTGAGATGGTCGACCGGGAACTGGTGGCCTCTGGCCAGAAAAACCGGATCAACGGCGGGGTGGTGATCACCGGTGGCACGGCGCTTCTGGCCAATATCGTCGATCTTGCTGAGCAAATTTTCGATATGCCTGTGCGCATAGGCTATCCGGTAGGGGTCACCGGGCGGGTTGACGAGGTGTACTCACCCCGTTGCACCACCGCGGTGGGTCTTGTCATGTATGGCCGGAAAAAAAGCAAGGACGGTAATCGGCACGAAGCCTCTGTTGTGAACAGGATGAAGGGCTGGATCAAAAAAATAATGTAGGGTTGAGTTTTTGGTTGAGGGAATGGCCGCAAGTGCTATAGTACGTAAATCAATACGAATTATCGCCTTTGCAGCTGAGGGCAAAGTCATAATCAGGGAGAGCATATGCCGTTCAGAATGGCAGAATCAGAAGGTGTTGCGATAGTGAAAGTCATTGGTGTGGGTGGTGGTGGCGGCAATGCCATCAATACCATGGTGACCAACAGGCTCCAGGGGGTCGAGTTCATCGTTGCCAACACTGATAAGCAGGCCTTGAATCTTTCGAAGGCGGATATCTGTATCCAGATCGGGCCCGGTATTACCAAGGGGCTGGGAGCGGGTGCCGACCCTGAGACCGGGGCCCAGGCCGCCCTGGAATCACTGGAAGACCTGAAGTCAGCCCTCAAGGGCAGTGATATGGTCTTTGTCACAGCAGGACTGGGAGGCGGCACCGGCACCGGGGCTGCCCCGGTAGTAGCGCGGGCCAGCAAAGAGCTCGGGGCTCTTACCGTGGCGGTGGTGACCAAACCTTTCAGTTTTGAAGGGAAACACCGGGCAAGCAATGCCGAAGCGGGCTGGAATGAACTGCAGAAGTTTGCCGACACGATCATAACGGTGCCCAACGATCGGCTGCTCTCCATGATGCAGAAGACCAGTAAGCTCTCGGATATGCTGGCTATGGCTGATACCGTGCTCCTGCAGGCAGTCAAGGGTATAACCGATCTTATCAATATGCCGGGACTGATCAATGCCGATTTTGCCGATCTTCGCACGGTCATGCGGGAGGTTGGACCGGCTGTCATGGGCTCCGGCAGGGCGGTCGGCGAGAACAGAGCCCTTGAGGCGGCAAAACGGGCAATTGATAACCAGCTTCTCGAGGACGTAGGAATTGACGGGGCCCGCGGTCTGATCATCAATATCTCCGCTTCTGAGGACACCTTCACCCTTGCTGAATTTATGGAGGCCTCAGCTTTGATTCAGGAAAAGGTTGACGAGGATGCCAAGATAGTTGTCGGCGCCCTCTATGACAATTCCCTGGGCGATGAGCTGCAGGTGACTGTCATTGCCACAGGTGTCGGGGATGTCTTGAAAAAAAAGGAGACTATAGCCCAGATGGACGATCTGTATAAGAAAAAACAGACTCGCGAGCCCGAGGTGATAACGACTGTGGCCCCTGCTCCAACGAATCGTCATTCGCATCTGGCGCCTCTGCCGGGGTCAAATTTTGATGCCTTTGAAAATCTTGGTGTTTCCAACATCAATGAGGGCGAGAGGACCCGCAAGGGCCAGGGCTGGAACGAAGATTATTTGGAAACACCCACCTATCTTCGGAAAAAGGCCAATTAAGGCGGAGTGGCTGGCATCAGAAAACGGAAAACTCTCTCTGGCAGGACTTCATCTCAACGTCAGAGTCTGCTTGAGAGGGAAAAAGGCAGCTATCTGAAGAAATGGACAGGGCGGCTGCCGGTGGCCCTGATCTACCCTAACACCTATAGAGTTGGCATGTCGAGTCTCGGCTTCCAGCTTGTCTACAGCCTGCTCAACGAAGAGGAGGCTGTAGTCTGTGAGCGCTTCTTTCTGTCCGAATCCGGAGAATCTCCGCGCTCGATCGAATCGGCGAGACCGCTTGATCATTTTTCCCTCATCTTTATCTCACTCAGTTTCGAACACGATTATCACCATCTTCTCGAGCTGCTTCTGGCTGCAGGCATAGAACCTTTTGCCGAAAAACGGGGCGATGGGATTTCAGCTGGCGCGCCGCTGCTCATCTGCGGCGGGGTCATCGCCTTCATGAACCCCGAACCCGTTGCCCCCTTTATCGATCTGTTCGTGGTGGGCGAGGCGGAACCGGTCCTCTCCGATCTTATGGCTTTTTTGGCTCGAGGTCTCAAAACCGGCGAAAAACGCCATGAGCTGCTTGCCGATATCGGCCGGAGCCTAGCCGGTTGTTATGCGCCGGCCTTGTATTCTCCGCAGTATGATGGCGAGGGCTGGCTGAAGGCCTACCAAGCCCCTGATGACCTACCGAAAAGGATCAAAAAGGTTACCCTGGCAAACTGCAGCCTGGCCGGGCATTCGCAGTTGCTCACCAGCGAAGCGGAGTTCTCGGAACTCTATCTGACCGAGCTGGGGAGGGGCTGCTCTCGGGGCTGTCGTTTCTGTACCGCCGGTTTCATCTACCGGCCTCCCCGTTTGTGGGATGCCGAGGCGGTGATCGCAGGCCTTGCCGAGCGCGACGATGCTGTCAACAGGGTTGGTCTTTTAGGGATGGAAATGGCCGATAGAGATGTCTTGGATAGCATTGCCGCCCATCTCAGCCAGACCGGATGCGCCCTGTCATTTTCTTCCCTCAGGGCCGACAGGATCACCTCGAAACTTTTAACACTGCTGGCCGCCAGCCATCTCAAGACGGTCGCCATCGCCCCGGATGGGGCCTCCGAGAGACTGCGCAGGGTCATCAATAAGGGTCTGACCGAGGAAGATCTCCTGCGGGCTGC
>JANOIV010000123.1:0-6166 GCA_031407875.1 Desulfobulbaceae bacterium
TACCTGCGACGATCTTTTTGTTTGCCGGATGGTGTAGGAGGAGCCTGGGAGGAGCAACCGGTGATACCCTAGGCGCAGTCTGTGAACTGGCCGAGTTGATGGCAGTCCTGGTTTTGAATGTACATATTTCTTGAGGATGATATCGAGACTGGTTCATATCCGCGAGAACGATCGGTGTCCCGTAAAAAAATGCACAAGGAGCGCTATGGCAGCCGCTGAAGAACCAACTCCATCTGGACATGGGGGCAATATCCATGCCTTTCGGCGCAGGATGACAACAGGGCAGGGAGGTCTCCTTGACTTCAGTGCCAACATCAATCCGCTGGGGCCGCCGGAATGGTTGCGTTGCGTCCTCAGTCGGACGGTGGAGGACCTTGGCTATTATCCCGACCCGGACTGCTATGATCTGGTACAGAGTATAGCTGCCTATGGCACGTATCCACCGACCTGGGTGGTTCCTGCCAATGGTTCGACCGAACTGCTCTACCTCCTGCCGCGGATCCTGCCCTGCAAGCGGGTGCTTATTCCCGCCCCAGCCTATATCGATTATACTAGGGCCGCACGACTTGCCGGAAAACCGACAGAAATTATCGTCATGGAGCAGCAGGACGGTTTTTGCCTTGATCCTGCTCGGCTTGCAGCCCATATCCGGCCGGATGATCTGGTGATTATCGGCAGTCCGAACAATCCCACCGGGGCCATGGTGGAGTCTGATGTCATTACCCGGCTTGCCGGGGATTTCCCGGAGGCCTCTTTCATCATCGACGAGGCCTTTCTTGATTTTGTGCCGGATGGAGAGTCAGTGGGGGGCAGGGCAGAGAATATCTTCACCCTCAATTCCCTGACCAAATTTTATGCCATACCCGGCTTGCGCCTGGGGTTTGGTGTCTTTCCGGAAAAGATCGCTACTCTCCTGCGGGAGCATCTGCCGCCCTGGACGGTCAACAGTCTGGCCCAGGCTATCGGCACGAAAGCCCTTCAGGACCGGGAATATCAGGAGAGGACCCGGACAACATGTGAGAGCCTGCGCAGCGCTTTTTACGAAGAACTTCAGAGCTTCCCCGACCTCTCAGTCTATTCGGGCCAGGCCAACTATCTCTTTGCCCGGCTCACTGGGCGCATCGACGCGCAGGAACTGGCCGCAAGACTGTCGGAACAGGGCATCCTGATACGTCGCTGCGACAACTACACCGGGCTTGACAGCTCATATATCCGACTCGCTGTCCGCACGGAGGTCGAGAACGGGAGACTTATCGCGGCACTTGCTGGCATCCTGAGGCAAAAAAACGGTTCTGCCGGCAAAAAGAAAAAAACTGGCTGCCTGATGTTCCAGGGCACTTCTTCAAATGCCGGAAAATCGGTGCTGACGGCAGCCCTCTGCCGGATCCTGCTGCAGGACGGGGTGCGGGTGGCCCCCTTCAAGGCCCAGAATATGTCGCTGAACTCCTTTGTGACTCTGCAGGGCGAGGAGATGGGTCGGGCCCAGGTGGTCCAGGCCCAGGCCGCACGCCTTGATCCCGACATCAGGATGAATCCCGTGCTCCTCAAGCCCAACTCCGACACGGGCAGCCAGGTCATCGTCCGGGGCCGGCCGGTGCAGAATATGTCGGTCAACGAGTATACCGCCTTTAAAGACCAGGCCTGGGATGTGGTCCGTTCCTGCTATGACAGCCTGGCCTTGGAGTATGAGGCGATCATCCTCGAAGGTGCTGGATCGCCTGGGGAGATCAACCTCAAGCATCATGACATCGTCAACATGCGCATGGCTCGGCATGCCGATAGTCCGGTTCTCCTCGTCGGCGATATCGACCGGGGAGGGGTGTACGCCTCCTTTGTCGGCACCATGGAGGTCCTGGCCGAGTGGGAGAGGCAGCTCGTCGCAGGCTTTGTCGTTAACAGGTTCCGCGGACAGGCCTCTCTGCTCCAGTCCGCCCACTCCTATCTGCGGGACCATACCGGACGCGAGGTCCTTGGCGTTGTGCCCTATTTTCATGATCTTGGCCTGCCGGAGGAAGATTCGGTCTCTTTTAAGGGCGGCGTCTATGACCGCCCGATTCCGACTGGGCCCCATGCCGAGATTGTCGTTATCAGCCTGCCGCATATCGCCAATTTCACCGACCTCGAACCCTTTCTGGCGGAACCCGATGTTCATCTGCGGGTGGTCTCCCGGGCAGCCGATATAGGTAAGCCCGACGCTGTAATCCTGCCGGGTTCCAAGAATGTCATGGGAGATCTGGGCTTTCTTAAGAATCAGGATTTTTTCGGCCCTCTCACCCGGCTTGCCGATGCGGGCTGTGAAATCGTCGGGATCTGCGGCGGTTATCAGATGCTGGGAAAGACCGTGCACGATCCCCTGCGGCTTGAATCCGCCGAGCCGGAGGCCTCCGGACTGGGCCTGCTTGATCTCGTCACCGAGTTGAAGGCGCACAAGACGCTCACCCGCCGGACCGGCCTCCATCTGCCATCAGGCCAGACGGTGCGTGGCTACGAGATCCACCATGGTATCTCTTCGTCGTCTCTGGAGCCGGCCCTGGCCTTTGAAAACGACATTTTCTGCGGGGCCGTAAGCCATAACCGCCTGATCTGGGGAAGTTATCTGCATGGAATTTTTGATGAAGACCTCTTCAGGCGGTGGTTTGTCGATGGTCTGCGCACGAGAAAAAGGCTACCACCGGTTGGCGTCGTCCTCGCCCCCTTCGATCTCGAGGCAGCCTTTGACAGATTGGCCGACAGAGTCAGAGAGAACCTTGATATGCCGGCCATATATGCCTTGCTCTGTTTATAGCGATTAACGTGCACATACGATGATATATGCCCTGCAGATTTTCCTGGCCCTTCTCCTCGATTTTGTCCTGGGAGATCCTCGGTCCTGGCCGCATCCGGTAAAAATGATCGGCAAACTCTGCCAGGGCAGCGAGCAGTTTTTTCGCGCAACCTTGAAAAACGAGGTGGTGGCCGGGGCAGTTGCGGTCATTGTTGTGCTCTCTCTGACTGTTATGACTGCCATTCTGATCTTGCTTGGCATAAACCATGTCTCGCCGGTATTGGCTGATATCCTGGCGATATTTCTGCTCTATACAACCCTTGCAGCCCGGGATTTGGCCCGGCACAGTGAGGATGTCTACCATTTTTTACAGGCAGACGATCTACCGGCTGCCAGAAAGGCTGTGGCCATGATTGTCGGCCGAGATACCGAAGACCTCGACAGCGCCGGAGTCTGTCGGGCCTGTGTCGAGACGGTCGCCGAAAACACCGTTGACGGAGTCACTGCCCCTGTTTTCTGGGGTATACTCTGTGGTCTCCTGGCGCCGTTTTTTGGTCTGAACGCCATCGCCCTCACCGCAATCGGGGCACTGCTCTATAAGGCCGTTAATACAATGGACTCGATGCTCGGTTATAAAAACCGGCAATATCTCCTTTTTGGCCGGGTGGCCGCCAGACTTGACGATGTACTCAATTTTCTGCCGGCCCGGCTCAGTCCGGTCTTTCTTATTGTGGCCGCCTTTTTTTTCGGGCTCCATTCTCGGCAGGCCACAAGAATTTTCCTGCGCGACCGCCTGCAGCATGCCAGCCCCAATGCCGGCCATCCTGAGGCTGCAGTGGCCGGCGCCCTCGGTGTACGATTGGGTGGCCCTTCCCGATATTTTGGCGGCATTGTTGACAAGCCCTTCATAGGCGACGACGGCCGTGCCCTTGTCCCAGAAGATATCTTAAAGACCAACAGGTTGATGTATCTCGGCTCACTGCTCTTTATGCTCTTTCTGCTTGGCGGCAGGTTTCTTGTGATGGAGCTCTAAGTGAAAACATTTTCGGCATGTATGATCGGGGCTCCCCGCAGTGGTTCCGGCAAGACCCTGCTGACTCTCGGCATAATGGCAGCCCTTGCCCGTCGGGGCTTAACTGTTCAACCCTTCAAGTGCGGCCCGGATTTTATTGATCCCACCCTCCATGAAATGGTGGTCGGCAGGCCTTCGAGAAACCTCGATCTTTTCATGATGGGCGCTACAGTCTGCCATGACACATTCGCCCGGCACTCACAAACTTGTGATGTGGCAGTGGTCGAGGGTGTCATGGGTCTCTTTGACGGCTCTGAGGCCAGCACCGCCTCGCTTGCCAAAAGCCTGGATATCCCTGTCGTCCTGATCGTCGATGCACGCTCTGCCGCCGAGAGTACCGCCGCTGTGATCAAGGGTTTTGAGCTTTTTGATCCGCACCTGCGCATCTGCGGCGTCATCCTCAATCAGATTGGCTCAGAGAGGCATGGAGAGATGATCAGTGGAGCCATGGCGGCGAACTGTCAGTCCAGGCTGCTGGGGACCTTTCCCCGGGAATCGGAGTTTACCATGCCCGAGCGGCATCTGGGTCTACATCTGGGCGATGAACACCCTCTACCCGACGATCAGCTTGCCAGACTCGCCGAGGCCGTCGAAAAACATATCGATATCGATGCCCTGCTTCAGGTGACTCGCTGTCCAAGGATTCTACCCGAAGAGCGGATTGCCTGCACTGCTCCAGTGAGGAAGGTGCGCTTGGCCGTTGCCCGTGATGCCGCCTTTTCCTTTTACTATCGGGATAATTTTGACATCCTTGAAAGTCTTGGCTTTGAAATCACGTATTTCAGCCCGCTGGTGGATGGGTGTTTGCCGGAAGACACGGATGCCGTGTATATTGGTGGCGGATATCCCGAGCTGCATGCCCAACAGCTCAGTGCCAACGCAGAAATGCTGAACTCGATCCGGCAGTGGGTGACAGCAGGCGGACTGCTCTACTGTGAATGTGGCGGCCTGATGTATATGGCCAGGGAATTTTCCGACCTGGACGGCATCGTCTTTCCCATGGTCGGGGTCTTCCCTCTGGAGATGGAGATGCAGAAACGCTTCAGCCGCCTGGGTTACCGCAAGGCCCAGCTCAATACCGATTGTTTTTTGGGACGACAAGGAGATATCCTCTTCGGGCATGAATTTCACTATTCCACCATTACGACAGGTGAAGAGGGGTTGGACTGCGTCTATAACCTGCAAGACGGCAGAAGAGAAGGCTATCGAGTCGGCAACTCAATAGGCAGTTATGTCCATCTGCATTTCGGCCGGACCTTAGACAATATTCGGCATTTTTACCGAGCTATAATGGCCCAACACGACAAAGGGGAGAGACCTTGACACAGGTACAGAATATCAGACCAGAAGAAATCGAGGGGGAGAGCTTTCGCATCATCGAGCAGGAATTTGCCTCCCAGACCAGACGGCGCAAAGAGGATTTCACTGACCGCGAATTTGCCATACTGCAGCGGGTCATCCATGCAACCGGTGATTTTTCCTTTGCCGAATCCCTGAGGTTTCATGCCGAAGCCATCGAGTCGGGCCTTGCGGCGATCCGTAGCGGCCGCAATATTTATACTGATGTGACTATGGTTGCGGCAGGCATTGGTCGTAAGCTCTCTTCCGCCTACGGCGGCAGGCTTATCTGCCGGGTGGGGGACGAGGAGGTCGGCAGGCTGGCCAAAGAACGGGGGCAGACCCGGGCGGAAACGGCCCTTGCCCTCTGCAGAGATGACAATATCGGCATCGTGGTGGTCGGCAATGCCCCGACAGCCCTTCTTGCGGCAATCAAACTTGTGGCCGAAGGTGAGATGCGTCCCGAATTGATTGTCGGGGTGCCGGTGGGTTTTGTTAATGCCGCCGAATCAAAAGAGCTTCTCCTGCAGCAGGCTTGTCCCTTTATCACCGTGCTTGGCAGAAGAGGAGGAAGCCCCGTTGCTGCGGCCATCGTCAACGCCCTGCTGAAAATGGGCTGAAGGCCTGTCGTGCCGGGCTTGACTTTTTCGGCTCTTTGATGCTACTGATGAGCCGGTTTTTAACTAGTGTCTGTCCATAAATGGCTCTTTGTCCCTAACTCTTCGTTGCTCTCAAAATTTAATCCTCGGAATATCGAATATATGCCTGCGGTTAAATCCATCGAGCGCCTCGATTTAGAGCCAAATATCTCATTTCTGGCCAGACACTAACTACTCACCCAACCCCAGAGGATATCTTTATGGAAAGAACATTTGCGATTATCAAACCGGATGCCTTTGCAGCCGGTAATGCAGGAAAAATTCTGAGCCGGATCTATGACGAAGGATTTAAAGTTGTCGGTCTGAAAAAACTCTACCTGAGCAGAATCGAGG
>JANOIV010000154.1:0-15475 GCA_031407875.1 Desulfobulbaceae bacterium
GGCAGGTCCAGATTGAAATCCGCGGCGGTATTGACCACCCGGCCGACGCCGCCATGGTTGTCGAGGTAGAAGTTATATTCGACAAAATAGGGGGCCAGCAGAATCACCTCTTCGCCGGGGTTGAGCAGGGCCTTGAAGACCACGTTCAGTCCACCGGCCGCCCCACAGGTCAAGAGCATCTCGGCCTGCGAGATTGTCACCCCCTGTTCGGCGGACATGCGGGCGGCGATCGCCTCCCGGACCCAGGGATAACCGCCATTGGGCATATAGGCATGGACGCCGGGGCGTTCATCCGCCACCACCTTGCCGATGACCTCGGAGAATTTCGGCGGTGGCGGCAGATCGGGGTTGCCGAGACTGAAGTCGCAGACATTATCCCTCCCGTAGGCCGCCTTCATCTTGGCCCCTTCCTCAAACATCTTGCGTATCCACGAAGATTTTTGGCCAAAAAGCCGCATCTTCTCAGAAATAGCCATTGTGCTCTCCTTTTCCGGTCGCGGGATGAATTTTACAGCCCTGCCAACACGTCGCCGCAGATTCGGCCCGCAGCGTCGGCTGGTCTCACATTTTCTTGAAATAATCGTAGGCCTGGTTGATTTCCTTCATTTTCTCTTCGGCAACGGCCCTGAATTCATCGCCGAGATGCCGGACCTTGTCCGGATGGTACTGCATACTGAGCTTGCGGTAGGCCTTCTTCACTGTTTCCATATCGGCGCCGGGATCGAGACCCAGGACGGCATAGTTTTGTTCGGCCATATTACGCGAGGTTGAGGCAGTCTGCTGTTGCCGATAGGTATACTTCGCCTCGATGGTCCGCAGATCGTAGCTTGAGATCTCAAGAAAGCTGGCGATATTGCGGGCAATTTGCAGTTCTTCCGGTGGCACCCGGCTCTTGGTATAGAGGATTTGATAGACCAGTTCCAGGAGGATAAGACGCGGTTCGTAGGCAAAGGTTGTCTTGAATTCCTGGAGCAGGCTGTCAAGGGTCTGGGATGAGGCGGTCGCCTCCTTGATCAACTCCTTGACCCAGTGCATCTGGGTTTGGGAGTAATGGAGATTATGCTGGAAGAAGCGTTGGATGGTCTGGACCTCGTCGCGGGTGACCTCGCCGTCAATCTTGGCAATGCGGACAAGGATCTGCACCAGCAGCCAGACAAAGCGGTTATGGCTTTCCGACTGGGATTGCTCGTAGGTCGCAACCCTCTTCTGTATCCAATAGGTAAATCCCCAGAAGATAGCGATAAATAACAGGACACCGGCAAAACCTGAAAAGATAAGGGCCCCGACAAAGTTAATCAGGGCGGGCGCCCCCCCGGTGAGGAGGATGATAATCATGGCGAGCAGCAGACAACCGCCGCATCCGGGCTGCTCGTGTCGTTGGTAGTTCATGGTTGCTGCCTATACTGTGGGTTCGGTTTCTGAAGACCGGCCCTGGAAGAGGGCCTCGATGAACTCATCCGGATCGAAATCACGCAGATCCTCCATTTTTTCACCCACGCCGATGAACCTGATAGGGGTCTTCAACTCCCGGCAGATATTGGCGACAATGCCGCCCTTGGCGGTGCCGTCCAGTTTGGTGAGGGTAATGCCGGTGAGACCGACCGCCTCATGAAAGAGTTTGGCCTGGGAGATACCATTCTGGCCGGTGGTGGCGTCGACGACGAGCATGACCTCGTGGGGTGCTCCATCCAGCCGTTTGCCCATGACCCGTTTGATTTTTTTCAATTCTTCCATAAGATTGGCCTGGGTGTGGAGACGACCGGCGGTATCGACCAGGACAACATCATACTCCTTGGCGATGGCGATATCCATGGCGTCATAGACCACGGATGAGGGATCGGCGCCGTCAGCACGGGCGACCACCAGGACCTTGTTGCGTTCGCCCCAGATCTTCAGCTGGGAGACGGCTGCCGCCCTGAAAGTGTCGCCGGCCACGAGCATCACCGATTGGCCGGCCTTGACGAATTTATGGGCGATCTTGCCGATGGTGGTGGTCTTGCCGACCCCGTTGACCCCGATGACCATGATGACAAAGGGACCGCTCTCGGGCATGACCATTTCCGCGGCACGCTGGTGATCGGTGATGAAGGATTTGATCTGTTCCTTGATGGCAATCTTGAGCGATTCCGGATCGGAGAGTTCCTTGCGATTGACCCGGCGCCGGGCGGTATCCAGCAGTTCCTGCGTGGTTGCAACTCCGAGGTCGGCGGTGATGAGCAGCTCTTCCAGATCGTCGAGGAGTTCCACGTCAATTTCTTTTTTGCCGAGGAAGAGGCTGTCGAGCTGATAGGTGAAGGCCTCTCGGGTTTTTGCCAGTTTCTCGGCCAGGCGCTTGAAGAGAGAGGCGGGCGCTGCCGCAGTCTTGATGGCTGTTTGTATCTCGGGGCCTTCCGTCTGTTGGCCAAATTTTTCCTCTTCAGTTCGGGTCTCCGAGGCAAGGGGAACAACGGCTACCTCGACTTCTATCGGAGTCGGTAGGGCAGACTGCGGGACGACGGCAACGGCTTCGGGCAGGAGACTTTCTTCCTCCTGGACGGCAGACTCAGGGACAGCCTGCTGCTCAGCTGGAGTATCTTCAGCTTTTTTTGCGAATTTTTTCTTAAACCAGCCTAGCATGGGGGATCCTTTGGGGAGCGAAAGAGGGACTGAAAAAAGAGGAAAATCAGTCGATATCGGGCTACAGGAATGGGTCATATTACGGTTTGATCGGCAAGAAAGCAACAAAAAGAGGACCTGCCTGCTGCAGCCGGCAAAGCAACGGCCCATATCGCTGGCGGACGGCATGGAAATCGTTTGCATTTCCGAACATCGGCATTACTGTAGTGGGGTGTCGCCCGCCGGGACTATGAACGGTTGGCGCATCCGGAGTTGTATGTGGAGAAAATTTAAGGTATTTCAATATACAGGAGGAAGTACGATGGCAGATTCTTGTGATAGTTCCTGTTCCAGTAGTCAGGGAGGTTCCTGCGGTTCCAAGGAATCGCAGCAGGCGGCCCTTGCCCAGCAGGAGAACGCGATCACCCGATCACTGGGCAAGATAAAGAATAAGATCCTGGTCATGAGCGGCAAAGGCGGCGTCGGCAAGTCCACGGTCTCGGTCAATCTGGCCCTTGGCTTGGCCCAGAGAGGGCATAAAGTCGGTCTTATGGATGTCGATATCCATGGTCCTGATGTCATTCGCATGCTCAATCTCAAGGGCACACTGGAACAGCCTGCCACCAAGGGCGGCCTCGTGCCTCCCTTGAAATACAGCGAGAACCTTAAAGTGGTCTCCCTGGAATTTATGCTCAAAGACCGGGATCAGGCGATTATCTGGCGTGGGCCTCTGAAGATTCAGGCCATCAGGCAGTTTATTGCCGACTTCGACTGGGGCGAGTTGGATTATCTTATTATTGATGCCCCGCCCGGCACCGGTGACGAGCCATTGTCGGTGGCCCAGACCATCCCCCACGTCAAGGCCGTGGTGGTCACCACCCCGCAGAAGGTGGCACTTGCCGATGTCCGCAAATCCATCAATTTTTGCCAAACGGTCAAAGTGGAGATTACCGGGGTGATTGAAAATATGTCGGGTATGGTCTGCCCGCACTGTAACGAGACCATCGATATCTTTAAGACCGGCGGCGGAGAAGAGATGGCCCGGGAATTTGATCTGCCCTTTCTCGGCAGAATACCGATGGATCCCAAGATTGTTATGGCAGGCGACGACGGAACACCGTATCTATCTTCTGATATAGACAGTCCGGCGACCAAGGCCTTCGGCCTGGTGGTGGATGCCATCGAAAACCGGCTGCCGCCCGTTGCGGCCCCGGTCAAACTCAACATGGTCGGCAGTTGTGCCTGCAGCGGCGGCGGTTGCGCATCCGCCAAATAGTTTCTGGGCTTTTGCCGACGGAAAAAGGATCGGCAGGAGAGGCAAATGGCGGAAGGAAGGGGCGGAAATGACTCCTTCCTTCCGGAATGATTTCAGGGTTGAGGATTTAAAGGGTTTCGAGCATGGTTATCAAACAGCTTATAGTAGGGACAATGTCGGTCTGCAGCTACATCGTCAGTTGCGGGAAAACCGGCAAGGCGGCCATCATCGATCCCGGTGGAGACGAAGAGCGCATCCTGGCCGAGGTGAAAAAAGCAGGCCTTGATGTCATCTCTATCATTGCCACCCATGGCCATCCCGACCATGTCTGCGGCAATCGCAGGATCAAGGAGGCCACCGGGGCGGCGATTATCATGCACAGCGCCGATGCGGCCTTTTTCAACCAGCCCGAGATCCAACATTATTTTTCCATGCTGGGTCTGGAATCTTCACCACCTGCTGACCGGCTGGTGGAAGATGGGGATATCATCGAAATCGGTGAGGAACGACTGCGGGTCCTGCATACGCCGGGGCATACACCCGGTGGCATCTGTCTTCTCTGTGGCTCCGACGTGATAACCGGCGATACCCTTTTCGTCGGAGGACTCGGCAGGACGGATTTCCCCGGCGGCTCGCACCAGGAACTGATGGATTCGATCAAGACAAAGCTGCTGGTGCTGCCCGACGAGACGGTGGTCTGGCCGGGACACGGCTACGGCGGCAAGCAATCGACCATTGGTGAAGAACGCCAGACCAACCCCTACTTCTGACTCTCCCGGCAGAATCCTCCTGTAATCCTATGCGCGAAATAGTTCTCGGTACAGCCGGCCATGTCGATCATGGTAAAACCAGCCTGGTCAGGGCTCTGACAGGTATTGAAACGGACCGTCTCAAAGAAGAGAAAAAACGGGGTATCACCATCGAGCTGGGTTTTGCCTATCTGGATCTGCCCTGCGGCCATCGGATCGGTATCGTCGATGTGCCGGGCCATGAGCGTTTCGTCAAGAACATGGTGGCCGGGGTGACCGGCATGGACCTCTTGGCTTTCATCATCGCCGCCGACGAAGGGATCATGCCGCAGACCCGGGAGCATTTCGAGATCTGTCGCCTCCTCGGGGTCAAACAGGGGATGATCATCGTCACCAAAAAGGACCTCGTCGAAGAAGACTGGCTGGAAATGGTGGAGGATGAGATCCGGGAATTTTGTGTCGGCAGTTTCTTGGAAGACGCCCCGCTGGTATTCGTCTCGTCAACCACCGGTGAGGGCATCGACCAGGTCCTGGCGGTTATCGACGGCTTCGTCCGCCAGCATAGTTTTCAGGAGGTCTTCGGGCCCTTCCGCCTGCCGGTCGACCGTATCTTTGCCATGAAGGGTTTCGGAGCGGTGGTCACCGGCACCTCCATCTCGGGACGAACGAGCGTCGGTGAAGATCTGCGTTTCTACCCCGGTGAGTTGGTGGCCAAGGTGCGGGGTATTCAGGTGCATTCCCAGTCGGTCGTTGAAGTCGAGGCCGGACACCGTACCGCCATTAACCTGCAGGGCGTCGATACAGCCCAGGTGGAGCGCGGCATGGTGGTGGCCACGCCCGGATCACTGCAGGCCAATTATATGCTCGACTGTGAGCTCCTGTACCTGGCCTCGAATGCCAAGGCCCTTAAACACCGGACTCGGGTGCGGGTGCATCTGGGCACCGCCGAGCTGGTCGGACGTATTTCACTGCTCGACCGCGATGAGCTGGCTGCCGGGGATGAGACGGGGATCCAGATCCTCCTGGAAGAGCCGGTGGCTGTCTGGCCGGGTGACCGCTATGTCATTCGCAGTTATTCCCCGGTCTCGACCATTGGTGGCGGGACGGTCCTTGGCAATCTGGCGCCGCGTAAACGTAAACGCCTGGTCGAGGCGGACCGGCAGTACAACCTTGAGGTCTTTCAGGTCCTGCGGCACGGCAGCATTGAGGACAAGACCCTGCTTTTTCTGCGGGAGAGTGGGGCGAAAGGTCTGACCTTCGATGATCTGGCCATCCGTCTGGGGCTTTTCGGCAAGCATCTGAAAAAGGTGCTCGAACCGCCTCTGTCGACCCGCAAGATTGTGGTTGTCGACTCTGCTTCCCAACGCTATCTCGCAGCCGACGTCGCCGATGCCATCCGCCAGACCCTGGTCGATAATCTGACCGCCTACCATCGGGATAATCCCCTGCAGGGTGGCCTGTCCAAGGAGGAGTTGCGTTCCGGACTCGGGCGGAGGGTCGATCAGAAGGTCTTCAGTTTCTGTCTCAACGATCTTATTCGTAAAGAGCTGGTGGTCCAGGAAGAATCCCTGGTCCGCATGGCCGGCCACCAGGTGGCCCTGAAGGCCGATGAAGAACAGCTGCAAAAGGAGATTAACGGGTGGTACAAGGAGAAGGGGCTCTTCACCCCGACCTTCAAGGAGACCATGGAGAATTTCGCCGATTATCCCGAAAAACAGGTCAAGGGGGTCATCGATCTGCAACTGCGGGAGGGCAAACTGGTGAAGATCAGCGAGACCCTGTATTACTCCAAGGAGACGATAGAAGGTCTCATCGAGGCCGTTAAAGGCTCTATCAACCGTGAGGGGGAGATCGATGCCCCGGGTTTCAAAAACCTCACCGGCCTGACCCGCAAGTTTTCCATCCCCATTCTCGAGTATCTCGACCGCATCAAACTGACCATCAGGATCGGCGATAAACGCATCCTGAGGAAAAAATCATAGAGCAGCCCCAGCGGGCGGATCCTCAAACGGGATCGTCCGCCATTCAATGACCAGTACGGTTCGGGTTGCAGATGTCAGCCGGAAATCATGGTCGATCTCCAGACCCGGCAGGGCGATGATCCGTTCTTCCGAGAACAGGACCGGATACAAGCAGCGCTCATGGGCGGGTATCTTGCGATCACTCAAGAATCGGTTGACCTTCCTGCTGCCCCGGACCCCGAAGGGCCTGAAACGCTGGCCGGGGCTGACCGATCTGAGCTGCAGGGGGAAACTGATTTCCCGCGCATCGAGATACAGTGTCGCCTTTTTCTTATCGCCAAACGGGGGCAGATCAGCAGGGGTTTCGAGCCGGATCGACAGGGTTCTGCCGATTCCGGAGAAGGTGTAGATTCCCGGTCCGGCCAGATGCTCGGCGATGGTAACCGAACTGTGCCCGCTGCCCCTGTAGCTTTCTCGCCCGGCCGGGTAGGAAAAGAGGATTGTTCCCGGCATCTTCCGCACGCGCAGACCACCCTGCAGATGCATCTCCCCGCCATTTTCTCCTTTCTGCATCAAAGACAGCAGCTGGTCGATCTGCCGAAAGCCCGGCCGGCAGTCCATCTGCCAGCAGATTTTATCGAGCATTCGCCGCTGCAGGGCAGGATGTTCTGCAAAAAACAGATCGAGAGGGACTTCGATCTGCCGCTGCCGACTGTTTGACTCCTCAGGTTTTCCAGTCTGCAAGATTACCCTGAGTGCTGTATCCGTGAGAAAGCCCAGGAGGGCATCTTCTTCCCGCAGGATCTCCATGGTCTGCAGGACAGTCTGGCGTATGGCAGGGTTGTAGTGCCTCTCGAGCGCGGGAAGCAGGTCGAGGCGCACCCGGTTTCTGAGAAAGCGGCGGTCCTGATTGGACGAGTCGAGGCAGAAGGGGAGGTTTCTCTGTTCCAGATAGTCGAGCAGGGTTTGTTTTTTTTCCTGCAGCAGAGGACGGATGATCCTGCCGTGACGGACCTTCATCCCTGACAGTCCTGTCAGACCACTGCCACGGCAGAGTCGGACAAAGAATTCCTCCACCTGGTCGTCTGCCGTATGGGCCACGGCAATGCCGGCGGCCCCGTGCTGTGCCCTGAACCCTTCGAGGGCCTGGTAGCGCAGAATCCTGGCGGCCTCCTCAAGAGAGCAGCCGTTGACTGCGGCATACCCTGTCACCGGAACTGTCTCAGTGTAAAAAACGGCCCCCATCTGGCCGGCGGCGGTCCTTACCGTGGCAATCTCCCTGTCGGTTTCATGGGGACGGAGACCATGGTCGATGTAAACGGCTATACAGCCCTGACACGAATGAATTTGGCCGAGAATATGCAGAAGGGCCATGGAATCCGACCCTCCTGAAACTCCAATAATGACCCTATCTTTGGGAGATAGAAGCCTGTTTCGGTCGATAAGCTGGGTTATCCTGTGCAGAAGCACCTCTCTCCTCCGCTGGAAAAAGTCTTTGACAAAAATGCGTTGAAGTATATTCTTTTTTAGAGTTCGATCTACCACACAAAGCCAATCAGGCAAAGCCACTCAAGAGAACCAGACCTGCCGACACGAGAGTGCCGAGGAGAACACAGTGAAGATACTCATCGTCGAGGATGAATTCATCAGCAGGACCCTTCTGGCCGAGATACTCTTACCCTATGGCAACTGCCATATAGCCACCAATGGCCGGGAGGCTCTGGAAGTTCTGAAAAAGGCCTGTGATGACGATAAGCGCTATGATCTTGTCTGTCTTGATATCATGATGCCTGAAGTGGATGGCCAGGAGGTGCTGATCAAGATCCGGGAGATGGAGAATGTACGCGATATCCGGGGTATGGCAGCGACAAAGGTGATCATGACCACGGCCCTCGATGATTCGTATAATATCATGGAGGCCTTTACCAGGGGGCACTGCGAGGCCTATCTGACCAAACCGATAAATAGAGACAGGCTCCTTGAACATCTCCGGGAACTGCGCCTCATTGACGAGTCCGATCATGTCCCCTCCGCCTGAAGACCTTGAAGAAAATGCTATGTCTACCCAGCTGCGAATAGACCAGATCAAACTGTATCTCTGTGATCAGTTTCAGCTTTCTCCTGAGCAGGTCGGGGAGATGCTGCCGATCTTCATCGTCACCCTTTCATCTCATATGCAGAATATGGAGCGTCTTCTGCGCGAGAATGATCTCATGGCGCTTGGCAAGGCAGGACATACCATGAAAGGGGCCCTGCTCAACCTCGGCCTCAGCGACTGTGCCCAACTGGCCATGCAAATCGAGGAAAAGGGCAAGGCCGGCGACCCTTACACCGATTATGCAGCCCTTGTCGCCGATCTCCGGAATAAGCTAGCCCCTCTCTTTTCAGTTAAGGGTTGATCGGAATTTCCTTCTTCCCTCGCCTCTTCTGCAATATGCCACCGTAAGGCCATTTGCTCACACTCCGCGATCAGCTCTGGCTCTTTTCTGCAAAATTTCCAGCAGACGGACATGGATATTGTCAAATCCGCCGTTTGACAGGATCGCCACAACATCCCCATTCTGCACGACCATTTCAAGGTGTAAGAGCAACCGATCAGTGTCCGGGAAGGATTCGGCCGGAAGATTCCGTTCCAACTTCAAGTCCGCCGCCAGCTGCGCCGAAGAAAACAGTCCATCCTCCGCCACATTGGCCAGGGGCACAGGCTCTCGCAGATACACGGCATCGGCGGCAGCAAAGGCCGCCACATAGTCTTTTTGAAAAATCGCCCGCCGCGATGAATTGGTCCGTGGTTCAAAGACGGCAATCAGGCGCTGTCCGGCATAGGCCGCTTTAAGGGCCTGCAGGGTCTCGCGGACAGCGGTCGGGTGGTGGGCGAAATCGTCGATGACCGTGACTCCGGCCTCAATGCCGCGCACCTCCTGCCGTCTCTTCACCCCGCCGAAGGTATGCAAGCCCTGGTGTATGGTATCAGAACTCAAACCAATATGATGGAGCACTGCCGTGACGGCGAGGCTGTTCAGGCAGTTGTGTCTGCCCGGCAGACGTACCGAGAGATCGGCCCATTTTTCACCGCTGCGGCAGACGCTGAAATGGGTGAGACCCTGCTCGATGCGCACATCAGCCAAGGACCAGTCAAGCGATCTGTTCAGACCATAGCCCTGCACGGAGCAGCGCGCCTCGGTAGCAATCTCGGCCACATTCGGGTCATCAAGGCAGGCCACCAGCAGACCATCCTCCGGGATGAGGCGGACAAATTTGCGGAAGGTTTTCTTGATGGCGTCAAGATCGGCAAAGATATCGGCATGATCGAATTCAATCGAGGTGAGGATGGCGATCTTCGGCTGATAATGCAGAAATTTTGAGCCCTTGTCAAAGAAGGCCGTATCGTATTCATCACCTTCGGCGACAAAATAGCGGCCGGTACCGATGCGGAAGTTGCCCGCGAATTCACGGACGATGCCGCCTATCATAAAGGTCGGATCAAGGCCTGCCCGGTAGAGGGCTGAGGCCAGAAGAGAAGAAGTGGTGGTCTTGCCGTGGGTGCCGGCCACGACCATTGATGTTCGGTTACGGATATAGAAATGGGCCAAGGCCTGGGGCAGGGAGAGATAGGGGATACCTGCCTCCACTAATGCCACGGCCTCTGGATTGCTGCGGGTGATGACATTGCCGACAATGACCAGGTCAGGCCGGGGTGCGAGATTCTCCGGGCCATAGCCGCTGCAGACCGGGATTTCCAGTTGCGCAAGAAAATCCGACATTGGCGGATACACCTTCAGGTCACTGCCGCTGATCCTGTAACCGGATTGCCGCAGCATGCCGGCCAGGGCTGCCATGGCCGTGCCGCAGATCCCCATAATGTGGATATGGTTGATATTTTCCGGTGCGGTGTTCAGTCGCTGGTCGAGGTCAGTCATGTCTTTGCCTTCCCGGCCGTCTCGTTGATTGCGGCATGGATATCTTTGAAGGTCTCCGGGAAGTTTGCCGGGGTGACCCGTCCCACCTCGATAAACTTGATGGCGATTTCCTTGGCGAGCTTGAGCACGGTTTCTTCTGAAACGCCAGTCTCGGCAGTGCATTTTTTGCCGGTGTCATCGTGTGTGGGCATGATTATATACCAATTGAGGATGTGGAAGGATAGAACGCCTCTGCTGCGTGGAAGAAGGCCAATTCGTCACAGGGACAGCAGAGGCGCCGGGCCTCGGGAATAACCGGCCGGGCCATTCCCATGGACTGTTCTGTAATACGGCAATTTGAGGAAATTTACCAGAAATTGTTCACTCAAGGGGTTGTGCAGAGAACCTGTGACGTGCTTTTGATCAACCTGGGAATTTCAAAAAAAGCGCAATAAATAGAGCCTCCTTGACTGATGTCAAGGTTGAGAGCAGAGGTTATGCTATAAGTTGAGTCATGATCAAGACAGGCCGGAGAACACAATTAACCTCCACAAAAGGAGAACACCATGAAGGTAATAGATCTCAATGCGACACGTGAATTTACAGAAGGGGCAATGAAGAGGGTTTTCCTCGTTCAGGATTCGCCCTATTTCAAGATCATCAACTTCAACCTGGCGGCAGGTGCGACCTTTCCCGTGCACTCCCATGACCTCGACGGCCAGCTATCCATCCTGGTCATCGAAGGAGACGGATTCTTTCTCGGGGCGGCCGGGGCCGAGATTGCCGCCAAGACCGGCGATATGCTCATCTCCGAGATCAGAGAACCGCATGGCGTGCGGGCCGGCAGCGATATGCGCATCGTGGTGACCATTGCGCCGCCGATCTGACGTCTTGCCGCTATTTGAGAAAGGAGCAGCAGTGATCGGTAGGGGTGCCGACCTTAACTTGAAATGAGGAATTGGCCGGCACACCCCTTCAGCATCCTATGAAGACAGCAACGGCAAGAGCCTGAGGGTTGAGATCACCGATATGGGCCTGGCCAAAGGTGTGATGGCGCTTGCCGGCTGGGTTGGTGCCGAGAAGGAAAGTGTCACGAAGACCGGCTATGAGAAGACCTATAAAAAGGGCAAGGAACTCGTGCATGAGCAGTGGGACAAGCAGACCAGTTCCAGCGAGTACAGCACGGTTCTTGGCGCGCGCTTCACTGTCAAGGTATCCGGCGGGGCAGCCGATATCAATGCCCTCAAAGAAGCCGCGGGCAGTATAGACCTCCAAGGTCTTGCGGCCCTGAAAGACGAAGGTGTGACAAAGTGAAACGGGAGACTCTGGCTGGCTGTCTGAAAACGGTCAGCCAGAGTCCCGGCAAGGCGACGAAAGGGGATCTGAGTCTGGATGCGGCGCATGGCAACCAGACATAGGTAAATAGTTGGTATTGTTTATCTTGAACCAGTATTTCAGTTCAAGCGGCCTTTAAGCTGATTTCGACATGCAGGCCAAGGCGGGAGAGCATGGTGATCAGCATGTCGATCGTGAAGCGGTCAATCTTGCCGCTTACCAGGTCGCTCACCCTGGGCTGTGATACGCCCATCTTCTTGGCGGCCTGGGCCTGGGTGATTCCCAGAGTTTTGATATGCTGTTCGATGTCAATCATCATCCTGCTTTTTATCTTCAGGCTTTCTCTTACCGCCGGGTCATCCTCCAGTGCATCCCATACATTTTTGAATAGCTCACTCATGGTAGTCTCCTTATCTCGCTGTATCGCTTGCGTGCCAGGTCTATATCGGCCCGGGTTGTTCGTTGCGTTTTTTTCTGAAAGACAGGCAGGATGTGAATTGCATCAGAGAATTTTGCAACATAAATTATCCTGTACTGTCCGCTGTCTTCCCTGATCCTGATCTCGCTTACGCCAGGGCCGATATTTAACATCCGTTTCCAGTCAGCCGGCTCAAGTCCTGACTGGACCCTGTTGATCTGAAATCCGGCTTCGCGTCGTACTATTTGCGGAAAGTCCTTGAGGTCAGCAAGTGATGTGCCGTGGAAGATGATACCTTTCATTGCTTGACAATATATAAAATTTTATATAATGCGCAATGGGGTAATATCGAATATTGAAAAAAAACTTCGATAATCTGCACTTCGCTTTTGACTTTGAATGTGTTGCATTCAGGATGCACGACGAGATATTTGCGGAACGAACAGCGGAGAAGGATTATTCGGGGCCGGGGACGAGCGCGTTTTTGTAGACGAGAATCTCGGCGTAGAGTGAATCACAGGTGAGGATGGATGTATCAAGAGCCCGTTGAAATTCACCGACATACGAGGTGTCGAGAATCCCACGCCCCATGAATTCCATGAGTATAAAGAGCTGATCGCTGTTTTCGCTGAGGTCCTGCCGCAGAGTCGAGAGTTCTGCACAGCGGTGCTGTATCTCGATGGGTGTCAACGAGGAAACTTCTTGAATGAGCAAGGAGGCAGCCTGTTTGAACAAGCTGTACTTTGTTATCGTGTCATTAAAATACATCTCTACAGTCTGCATCCGCTCTCCTTCCCCGGAGGCTGATCAGCACGCTGCAACTGGAGAACTCTGGCGAACACACTACGAAGTACTGTTGACAATCCGTCCCTGGTTGTGTTGCTGTTGCCTGTATCCATTCAGTGCTGAAATGCCATTGCGGAGATTTCCCATCTCGTGGGCAAGAAGAGATTTCACTCCCGAGGCCTTTGCGGTTATACGTTCATTGAGAAGAAGTATTTCCTTCATTATCCGTTCGCGCTTCTCAATAAGAAGCTGCATTGTCTCAGTTCGCGCCGAAGAATTGCTTAATTGCCTCAGCAAAACCTGATCAGTTTGTGTTGCCTGACTCTGCACATCTGTCAATGATTCGCTGAGCTCAAGCAGCTCTGCAGGAGAGGCGGTGCCAATCTCCCCATCCATTTTCTGCAGAAAATCCAGTATACGTTCATACTGTTGTATTGATTGTGAAAGGACCGGTTCAAGCTGCTGCATTTCTGCCTTAGTCTGCATTTTCAATGTTAACGGGATATTGAGAGGGGAACATAGCCCTCAGGTACGGAGCGGTCGGAGAGCGACGCTTGGTTAGAGACCTGTCGACGCACGGGCATCTGTTCCCGGTTGTTGGTCTCTACCGCTTCCCCCCAGGTTGTTCGCAGGTCCACCAGCAGTCTGTCCACTACCCGCAGTTTCTCGATATCTTTGTGGAGATTCGCCAGGGTCAGTTCTCGTATCATGAAGTTATAGAGAGCATCAAGATTTTCGGCAATCTCCCCACCAATTGTATGATCGAGGGAATTGGAGAATTCGGTGATGATGGCCATTGATTTTTTTATGCCATGATGAAAGAGGGTGAGATTCTCTTCCTCGAGACCGTATATGGCCTGACGGGTAAAGCGAATGGCCCCGTCATAGAGCATCAGGAGAATCTGCTCCGGAGAAGCCGCGATGATCTGATTCTGCTGATATTGGCTGTAGGCGTTCATTTGTCATTGCTCCACATATTTGTGAGCTGAGTAATGTAATTGCTCTGCGAATTGAGATTGCTGATCAGAAGTTCCATGGCATTGAATCGTGCCCGCATGGTGTTTTCGATTTTTTCCATCAAGGTTTCTTTCTGGGCGATCTGAGTGTCCAAACGTTCGACCTTTGTTTTGTAACGATCTTTTTTCTCGGCATACATACCCTTGGTGCCGGAGGTGAGATCCACTAAATACGAGTTGAATTTCTTCATAACACCATCGACGGTATCCTCACCGGCCAGCAACGTGACCATCCCGTCCAGACCACCCGCAAGGGCGGTGTCAAGCTTACTGCTGTTCAGTGTGAGGGTGCCATCTTTATTGGTTGTAATCCCGATATCACTCAATATATGCAATGAACCACTGCCTTTTACAGCATCTGTCAATATGCGCTGCAGGCCTCGCTTGATACTGTTTACCGTTGAGTCTCCACGCAGGTAATCGCTTAGGATATCTTCTTCCTTTGCCGTGTCGGATGTCGTTGCATCAGTCGTCGTTGTATCAGTGGCAGCCTTGGTTTCGTATCCTTGGTTGATCCACTCCATAACCTTATTGTAACTGCTGACAAAGGTGCTGATTTTTTCTTTTAAGGCACTTGGGTCGGCGGCAACATCCATCGTTGCAGTAACGTATATCGGAGGATCGGCCCAGTCCCATGGATCTATCCCAACTTCAGGGGTGCCGTCATACGATTTGGCGCTTGCTGCACTCAGGTTCAGGGTCACACCACTGATGACATCGGTAATAGTATTGGAGTTACTGATAACCTTGAGGCCGTCTATAAAGGTGACTGCCTGCTGGGCACTTTGGCTGTATTGGTTTGCTAATTCCACCCCGAGACCGCCTGTCAATGCACTGCCAACGAGGAAACTCGTTGAGGCGTCTTTTCCCGTTAAGACAAGATGGTATGGGTTTGCTCCGTTGCCGTCGTTAATAATGGTGGCACTTACGCCGGTTGTAGCCGATTGGGCATTTATCGCGGTCTGGAGGCCCTGCAGGGAGTTGTTCGTGGCATCAACTGTAATGGCCTTGCCGTTTACTGTGAGGGTACCGGTGCCAAAGGTAGCAGCCGTCTTGGAACTGTAGCCGATGCTCACATCCTTCTGCACCTGAGCGAGTTGGGCCACGGCAATATTATAACTTCCGGTGCTGGCATTGCTCGAGGTTGCGGTAAAGGCACTCTCGGAGCTGAGGCTGACCTTGGTGGTGCGAACCTCGCTGGTGATGTTCATGGCATCAACGGCCTTTTTCAGATCATCCAGTCTGGTGTTGAGTTGAGCATAGGCCTTGAGGCGAGTCGCCTCATTTTCCTTCTCACTCGTGAGCCGATCAAGGGGACGACGCTGCAGCGCCATGAGTTTTGTAACTATTTCGTCGGTGGGCAGACCCGTGGCCAGGCCACCAAAAGTTATTCCGGCCATACCTGTCTCCTCGATGCTCTTTGAATTACTGTAAAGATAGTACTGCTCAGAGACACTGTTA
>JANOIV010000207.1:0-15009 GCA_031407875.1 Desulfobulbaceae bacterium
TTTCATGTAAATAACTGAAGTTCCATTTAATTTCTGACGATCATGGCTGGCCGAACCTATATTCCTTCTCCCGGAGTTTTCGCTGATTTTCTGGGATCCGCAAAACTCATTCCCGTCTGCACCGAGATCATTGCCGATCTCGACACCCCGCTCACGCTCTTTGCCAAGGTTGCAGCCGACCACAGTCACATTTTTCTGTTCGAAAGTATGGAAGGCGGCGAGAAATGGGGGCGCTACTCATTCATCGGCTTTGATCCTCTCGTGACGTTTGAATCCCGGCAAAGCGAGGTGCGCATCAGCGAGGTGCGGGGGTCCGGCAGGACAGAGGAGCGATTCCAGGCCAATCCACTACTGGCGATTAAGACCCTCGTTGAGCAGCTGCAGGCCGCCGAGCTTGCCGGACTGCCGAAATTCTGCGGTGGCGCCGTCGGTTTCCTCGGCTATGACATGGTCCGTTTCATGGAGGATCTGCCCGACGCCAGGCCATTGCTGGATCTGCCGGACTCAGCCTTTATGATCCCGCGCATTGTCCTGGTCCATGACAGTTTCCGGCAGACGGTGACGGTCGTCTGTTGGGTGCGGGTAGAAGAGGGGGCGGATGGCGATATGCTCTATGCCGATGCGACCCGGCAGATAGACGAGATCATAGTGACGCTCAAGGCTCCGGTCCCCATGCAGGCCAGGGACAGCGCCGAAGGGACTTCCGCCCCGCATGTCTTTACCGCCAATATGGCCGCCCCGCAGTTTCATGCCATGGTTGAGCGGGCCAAGGAGTATATCCTGGCCGGAGATATCATTCAGGTTGTTCTCTCCCAGAGGTTCCATACCGAGACGGATATCGATCCCACCGTGCTCTACCGGGCCCTGCGCCATATCAATCCCAGCCCTTATCTATTCTTTCTCAAACTGGGAGATCTGGTTCAGATCGGTTCATCTCCGGAAATCCTGGTGCGAAAAGAGGGGCAGACCATCGAGCTGCGGCCGATTGCCGGTACCCGCAAGCGGGGCTTGACCGAGCAGGAGGATCGCCTGCTGGAAAAGGAGTTGCTGGCTGATCCCAAGGAGAGGGCGGAGCATCTCATGCTTGTCGATCTGGGCCGAAACGACGTGGGCCGGGTGGCGCAGGGCGGCTCGGTCGAGGTCAGGGATCTTCTGGTGATCGAGCGCTACAGCCATGTCATGCATATCGTCTCCGGGGTGCATGGTGTGCTCGGGGCAGGCAAGGATCAGTTCGATGTCCTGGCCGCCTGTTTCCCGGCCGGCACGGTGAGCGGGGCCCCGAAGATCAGGGCCATGCAGATCATCGATGCCCTCGAACCCGACCGACGCGGCCCCTACGCCGGTTCCGTCGGCTATTTCGGCTTTTCCGGCAACATGGATTTCTGTATAACAATCCGCACCTTCATCATGCAGGGCAAAAATTTGTGGATCCAAGCCGGGGCTGGTATTGTCGCCGATTCCGATCCGGAGAAAGAGTTTGAAGAGACCCTCAACAAATCCATGGGACTGCGAAGGGCGGTCGAACTCGTCGAAAAAGGGTTTTAGACCATGCTGATCATCATCGACAACTACGACTCGTTCACCTACAACATCGTCCAGACCATCGCCGCCAACGCCCGCAAGGAAGGACGAGAAGAAGATATCCGGGTGTTCCGCAACGACAAGATCAGCCTGGCGGAGATCGAGGCCATGCGTCCTGACCGTCTGCTCATCTCGCCCGGTCCCTGTTCTCCCCAGGAGGCCGGCATCTCAATTGCCGCGATCCGCTATTTCAGCGACAAGCTGCCGGTGCTGGGGGTCTGTCTCGGGCATCAGTCGATGGGTGAGGCCTTTGGCGGCAGGACGGTGCGGGCCGGACGGATCATGCACGGCAAAACCAGCCCCATGCATCATGACGGCCGGGGTGTCTTTAGCGGTCTGGCCAATCCCTTTGACGGCATGCGCTATCATTCCCTGATTGTCGAGGAACAGAGCCTGCCCGATTGCCTGGTGATCAGCGCTCGGACCGACGAGGGTGAGCTTATGGCCATTCGCCACAAGACCCTGCCGATCGAAGGCGTGCAGTTCCATCCTGAATCGATCATGACCCCGGCCGGCATACGGCTTCTGCACAACTTCATGCGTCCCGATTACCCCGAGATGCTGAAGGGCTGACAGCTGCCGGTCTGCAAATCTCTGCCAAGGAAGAAACGATGCATATTCAAGAAGCGATAGGCCAGGTGGTTGTCGGCCACGATCTCAGCGAACAGGCGATGTATGAGGTCATGCAGGACATCATGAGCGGCGAGGCTACGGCTGCCCAGATCGGGGCCTTTATCACCGCCCTGCGCATCAAGGGTGAGACTGTGGCCGAGATAACCGGCGCTGTCCGGGTCATGCGGGAAAAGGCCACTCGCATTGAGACGGGGATCGACACGGCGAGCGGCGGCGTCATAATTGATACCTGTGGCACTGGTGGAGACGGTTCCGGCACCTTCAATGTCTCGACCACCTCGGCCTTTGTGGTGGCCGGTGCGGGCGGAGTTGTCGCCAAGCACGGCAACCGCTCGGTATCAAGCAAATGCGGCAGTGCCGATGTCCTTGAGGCCTCAGGCGTCGCTCTCAACCTTACGCCCGAGCAGATCGGTCTGTGTGTCCGGAAGGTCGGTATCGGTTTTCTCTTTGCCCCGGCCCTGCATGGCGCCATGAAATATGCGATCGGGCCGAGAAGGGAAATAGGGATCAGGACCATTTTCAATATCCTCGGACCGCTGACTAACCCCGCCGGGGCCAATGTCCAGGTCCTCGGGGTCTTCGATGCCGGTCTTACCGAACCCTTGGCCCGGGTCCTTGGGGGGCTCGGTTCGAAGAGGGCCCTTGTCGTCCATGGTGAAGGCAATCTCGATGAACTGACGGTGACTGGTGCCACCCGGATCTCGGAGCTGGCCGACGGCCAGGTCAGGACCTTTTCGGTGACTCCGGAAGAATTCGGTCTGCGCAGATCCAGCCTGAAAGAACTGGCCGGGGCCGCCAGCCCGCAGCAGGCCGCGAGCGAGATGCGGGCCATCCTGGAAGGTGCGCCGGGGCCCAAGCGTGACATGGTCCTGTTGAATAGCGGGGCGGCCCTGATGGCTGCCGGCCTGACCGGAACCATTGCCGAGGGTATCAAGACAGCCGCCGGGATCATTGATTCCGGCAAGGCCTTGGCCAAACTCGATGAACTGATCCAGCTCTGCACCACCCTCAGGCAACAGAACGGCTGAGACAATCCTGCCTTAAGAGATAATCCCGGAATGTTGATTCCCTCAAGGGACAGCCGGAAACGGTCCCTTGATCAGAGACAATACAATGATTTTAGAGAAAATTGTCGCACAAAAACGGCTCGAAGTAGCGGCACTCAAGGCCAAGGGAATTCAACTTCCCGAGGCATTTGCGCAAAGTCAGATAGATCCGCCCCGCGGCTTTCGTCAGGCGCTCCTGGATTACCCCGGTGTGGCGATTATCGCCGAGGTGAAAAAGGCCTCTCCCTCAAAAGGGGTGATCTGCCTAGACTTCGATCCCGTGGCCATTGCCGTGAATTATCAGCAGTCCGGGGCGCAGGCGATCTCCGTGCTCACCGATGTCGATTTTTTCCAAGGCAGCCTGTTGTATCTCATGCAGGTCCGGGAGGCGGTGCAGTTGCCGGTTCTGCGTAAGGATTTCATTATCGACGAGCTGCAGATCCGCGAGGCCCATGCCCACGGGGCGGATGCCATACTCCTGATTGCCGCGATCCTGAACCTGGAGCAGTTGCGTGACTATCAGGCGTATGCCGGCGAATGCGGCATGGATGTGCTGGTTGAGGTCCACGACGAGGACGAACTTGACCTCGCCCTCCGGGCCGAGAGCCGGCTGATTGGTATAAATAATCGTAATCTTAAAGATTTTTCAATGGATTTGGATACGACCTTCCGGTTGAAAAAGATGATACCCAAAGAGATCCCTGTCGTCAGTGAATCAGGGCTGCGGGATCATGCGGATATCCGTCGTCTGGAAGAGGCAGGGGTGACAGCGGCCCTCATCGGTGAAACCCTGATGCGGGCCGGATCCTCTGGAAATGCGCTCCAAGGGCTGCGGTAAGTTTAGAATAGGGAAAAGGGAGGCACAATGCACCAGCGAACGCGGATAAAAATGTGCGGAATCACCAACATTGCCGACGCGGAAGAGGGTATACGAGCGGGAGTCGATGCCCTGGGTTTTATTTTTGTGGCCGGCAGTCCCCGCTATATCGTGCCTGAAAAGGTCAAGGAAATCGTGGCCCGCCTCTCGCCTTTTGTCGATATGGTCGGGGTTTTTGTCGACCAGGAGAATGTCGAGGTCCGGGAAATTGTCGATTATTGCGGGCTTTCCTACGTGCAGCTGCATGGCAGCGAGACGCCTGAATACTGCAGCCAGCTCGCCTCTGCCGCTTCTCACTGCAAGATCATCAAAGCCTTCAGAGTAGGTGGACACAGCATTGCTGGAGATTTCACGCCCTATCGGGATGTTGTTCAGGGTTTCCTGCTCGATACCCATGTGATCGATCAGGCCGGAGGAACCGGCAAGACCTTCGACTGGGATATCATCGACTCGCTGGCCCTCTCTCGGCCGATCATCCTTGCGGGCGGTCTGACGCCGGTGAATGTCGGGGCGGCCATCAAAAGGGTGCAGCCGTTTGCCATCGATATCAATTCTGGTGTCGAGATACGCCCTGGTCGCAAAGATTGCGGGAAGTTACAGGCACTGCTTGAGGAAGTCCGCAAGGCCGATTCCGCCAGGATCAGCTGACCGAGCCGTTCTTATCTCGCCAGTACAAAGGCTTCTTTATGGCCGTTTTGTTGCAGGCTTCTTTTAGCGAGAAGGGCCTTGCTCAGGTTTCTCCCTGTAAAGATAAGTACTCTGTAGATGGCGGATTTCTTACCGGAAATCTTGCTGACAGTTGTTGTGTGGCCGGCATCTGCATAGCGTTTCTGCATGCGCACAGCATTCTTTTTCCGGGTAAAGGCCCCTATCTGCACGTAAAACCCGCCGCCTGCCAGGCCAAGGGGCTGGTCTTGTGGTGGCATCTGCACGGGCTTGTCCGGGGCGGATAGGGCCACGACCCTCACCTTGGCAGTGCCTTTACTCATCAGCTTCAGGACCTTTGCAGCGCTCTGGCTCAGATCAAGGATCCGGCCCTTGATGAACGGTCCTCGGTCGTTCACCCGAACTATTGTTTCTCTGCCATTCTCCAGGTTTTTTACCAATAACAGGGTGTCCATGGGCAATAGCCTGTGGGCCGCGGTCATTTCATGTCTATCATAGCGTTCACCACTTGAGGTGCGTTTGCCATGAAAACCCCGACCATACCATGAGGCCACGCCGGTCTCACTATAGCCTCCGGCAGGCGGGGTGGGAGAATACCCACTGTTGTTGAAGAAGGGGTCCTGCCTCTGCAACTGCCGGCCATACGAGGCGTTGGCCGTTTCAAGAAGGGCTGTAGCCATGCAGAACACGGTGAGAATGAGGCAGATGAGAAGGTGATGTGGATTATTCCCGAGAAAAAGCTGGGACTTTTTCACCTGGGAAGGAGGAGGAGGGGTTTCGGTGCTGGGATTGCAATCAATCATAGGCAGTAACTGTCTGTCCTTATTGGTGATGAAGAAAGGGGTTCTGGCTCAGTGCGCTGATCAATCTTTTTGGACTTTTTCGGTAAGACGAAAGTCCCTGAGTCGCTGCATATAAAAGAGTCCGGCTTTGCCGGTTGTGTGCGGTGTGTAGGGATAAACACCATTCCCTACCGCATGAGAGGCCTTGGCGTCAAAACGTACCTGCCCCCTGTCATCAACCCAGGAGAGAGAATAATCGAGCAAGGGCCGTACTGTGGTGATCGTGCCGTCCCGGTCTCTTCCCAAGAGAATTGTTTCCCAGCGACGTACGCCAAATCCCTTATACCATAAACCGGTTTGTTTTCTGAAGTGAATTTTATCTGTCATCACGGCCGGCAGTTCTGCCATGGCAGGGTTGGTGTTGTTAGCCAGGATGTCTGAAACCTCGGAACTTCCCTGGGTTATCAGCCTGTCCCAGGCCTCGAAATCATCAGAATCCGAGCGGAGAAAATGTTTGCCATAATCATTAAAAGTCCACTGGGCATGACAGACCTGGCAGGAGACTTTCTCGGAGGACGCCCTGTGGGCAGGGTTGGTCATGAGGGGCAGGGGATGTTCTTTTTTCTCGGATCCGGCCAGGAAAATATAGCCCTTTTCGGTCGATTTCACACCTTCGGGCAGCTTTTTTTTAAGCTCCCCGGCATCGTGACAGCCGACACAGGAAGGGCGGAAGGTCTCGGAATCCTTTGTCATGAGCTCGTTGCCTTTATGGCAGTCGGTGCAGGACAGGCCGCGCTGCTGATGGATGTCGGCTGCAAGTTCGTGATACTCCACGCCATAGGGCCTGAAATACTCCTCCTTGGTGGTGTAGGGGGTGCGAAACTCCTCGTTCAGATCGTTTTCAAATCGGCCGTAGTAGTCAAAACCGACGGTATTGCCGTAGTGGCAGGACAGGCACTGTCGGTCGCCGGGACGGGCCAGAAAGGCATGCGATGCAAGCTTGCCGCCCTGGAAGCTGAGGTGGCAGGCGGCGCAGCCCGTGCCGTGGGTCACGGCCGGATAATCATCTCCTTTGAAGTACAGATGACAGCGCAGGCAGCGACGGCGGAGGAGGTCGTCGGTGAGCCCGAGGATATCCTTTGGCGATTCGGCCACGGGGATCTCCGTGAGCGATTGCAGGTCGGCGGTCGCGCCAAAGGCCCGGCGCACCAGATTGACCTCGTTCTTGAGGGTGAAGTGCAGGGCCTGGTGGATTTCTTTGACCTGCTCTGGATGGCACTTGCCGCAGGTCGTGGCCATCACCTCCGGATGCGCCGGTTCGGCGATGAGGCCCTTGTGGGCGATGGCCTTTTCGGCGGTATTTACATCGCCTTGGTGGCAGGAAGAGCAGGGAAGTTGGTGATTGTTGTCCAATTCCATGCTGTGGCAACCCGCGCAGCCTTTGATAACGACAGCTGGTGGCGGCGTCTCATCATGGCAGCCCAGGAGGGCCATACTTACCAGGAAGAGCAACAGGCTGTATGTGAGAAGCAGTTTCTGCAAAACAGAGAGATTGGTTTTTGAAGCATTATATGTTGCTGAAAATATGGAATAATTAAGCGTTCGCTCGTCTGGACTTCTAGCCCTCTTATATATTTCATAATGGTTGAAATTTCAATCTTTACCTGCTATATAGGCCTGACGATCAGAAGCCAATATAGCTCAGTTGGTAGAGCAACTGATTCGTAATCAGTAGGTCTGCGGTTCGACTCCGCATATTGGCTCCAAAATATCAAGCACTTATCGTTAATTTGGTAGGTGCTTTTTTATTTTGTTCGTATTTCGTTCGGACTGTTGAGATTTGGGGCTAAATTGAATCTTATTTGATAGATGAATTTTTAGCTTGATGCTCTTTTAACCATTCCTCTAAAACCTAATTATTCCCATTGACACCCATTCGACGCTCTGCTTGCAGCTTAAATATCCATTCCTCATATGCTTTCATCTGCTTAGTTGACTCTTCTCTAGTTATTGGAGGAAGATCTTTATGAAAATGAAAAGAATCTTTTGTCATTTCCCAGTGCTTATTTGAATCAAAGTAATATTGAAATTCATCAAATATCTGGTCAACCCAGTCTCGATAAGACTGCATCTCTGGATGCCCCGATTTTAAAGGATTAAAAGTTGCTTCAAGGTCAACAGCAAAGCTTGCAGTACAATATTTAAAAAAGTCAGTGGATTCCAATCCAGCAAGAGAGGCTAATTTTCCAGCACCAACGCTTGCTCCACCTTTATCTTGATAGATTTCAATTTTTACGAAGTCATTCTTCAATACAATTTTTTCTTTCACGAAACCTATTGTTGTGCCAATAGGAATTATAAAGGAATTATCTGCAAGAACCGTTGATTCTAATAAATCATTTTTTGGAAATAATTTCCTGAAATCTTGAATAGTTACTTTTTTAAATTTTGCTTCTTTTGGAGGAAATGGATATGAAATCGAAGAGCTCCCAAACTTAGTATCTCTTTTAACTTTGGCCATCCAATTACAATTTTCAGATAAAGTCATGACGATTTCTGCCTGGCATATTTTTCTGTAAATATCTCCTCCTTTTTCTATAGTTTTTGAATTCCCTTTTTCATCTATAAGAATTTGTGATTCTGGATCTTTTCTAATTGCATCATCTAACAGCCAGAGTATATCAATCCTATGGTCTAGTCCATTTATATAGAACATATGTGGTTTAAAAAAATCGTTCAATAATCCTTTGTCAATCATATGAAAAATATATGATTTCGTTAGCGTCAACTTCCGTGTCTCATTTTTTATTGAAAAAATAGTTGAGGCCAATGTTCCTGCGGACCCAACCAGACATATAGATAAAAAGCTGGCTATTATTTTATCTGAAGCACGATTTTGCCAGGCCAAATAAATTGAAATTGACGTCAAGACTATTATTATTCCAAAAACAATATATTTTAACTGAGTAATATAATGCTATTTTTGTAGATATTTATTGTTTGGGAGTAATAAAGGGTACTCTTCTTTTTTAGAAAGAGTACCCTTATTTTCTATATTTTTGCATAGATATTCAGAAAAGGGGACAGATTTATATTGCAGGTTGATCAATAAAGGGAATTACGAGAATGATTCTAAATGCCAAGAAACGCAAGGATCATAATCGATGACTACCCGCATCACATCATTCAACGAGGGCACAATCGTCAAGTGGTTTTCGCCTCCGATGACGACTACTTGTTCTACCTTGACAACCTACAAGAATGGAAAGACACATTTGGCTGTAAAGTCTATGCCTATTGCCTGAAGACCAACCATGTCCACCTGATAATCGACCCTGGCACAGATGGGCATAGCTTGGCCATGTTGATGAAGCGAATTGCCGGGCGACAGACGCGGTATGTAAACAAGAGAGAGAAACGGGGCGGCACTTTGTGGGAGGGCCGGTACAAATCGAGCCCGATCAGCACGAATGAGTATTTTTTGGCGTGTTGTCGCTATGTTGAACTTAATCCAGTGCGTGCTGGAATAGTTGGAGGAGATAGAAGCAAAAGTGGGAAAACGGGTTGAGTCCCGGGGATAGGGCAGGCCTCAAAAAGCGAATAATTAAATCTGTCCCCTTTTTCTTGTTGGCAACAATTTCGGATGAAGAAATGGGGCAGATACGCAGAGCTATCCAGCGCGGTCAGTTGACCGGCACTGATAAATTTGTCGAGGGAATAGAAGCAAAAGTGGGAAAACGGGTGGAGTTCCGGGGGCAGGGTAGGCCCAAAAAAGCCAATAAATAAACAACCGACCCCAAAGGGGCCGGTATTGGAATAACCCCTAAAAGGGGATAAATTGCTTTGCCTCTCAAAGAGGCAAAGGGAGTTGTCCCCGTAGGTAATCAGAACAACCGTCCTTGTTGCTCTTGCCTCTGTTCTTCTTTTTCTTGATATTTTATATACTTTCGTATCATTTCTTCATCAAGGCCTACAGTATCAACACAATACCCTCTCGACCAAAAATGATTACCCCAATAGGGTTTGTTCTTCAGGTTGCGGAATTTATTGAATATCCTGATCGCTGTCCGGCCCTTCAATATTCCAACAAAATTCGATATCGATACCTTCGGGAGGAACCAGCACAAGCAGATGAACGTGGTCCATTTGAATGTTGAGCTCTACAATCTCACATTTCTGTTGCTCAACAAAGGCCCGCATGCAATGCTCAGTCTCTTGCGCGATTTCTCCTATCAATATCCGGAATCTGTACTTCGGGACAAACACGATATGGTACTGGCAGTGCCATATCGTTTGTGATAACTTCCGAAAACGGCTCATTGCTTCTCCTTCTGTTGCGTTGTGGGGACAACTCAACTTGGTTATAGCAATGAGTCGTTCATGCGGCAAAGCCTATGAACTCTGACCTTGGCCTAAGGCCAAGGATTTCTTTATTGGATTAAATCTGTCACCTTTTTCGCTGTGAAGGCATGGGGGAGATATGGAAATTTTTGCCACACTGGGCATACAAAAGAAAAACCAGGGCGCCTCAACGGGAAGCAGCTGGAACAGCACCAGGGAGAGCGGCGAACTTGAGGTGATCTCGCCGGTCGACGGCAGATTGCTGGCTTCGGTGTACCTCGCCTCGGAACAGGATTATCGGGATTGCGTAGCCGCCGCCAAAGAGGCGTTTAGCAAATGGCGCACTGTGCCGCCGCCCAAAAGGGGAGAGACAGTGCGCCGGATCGGCGATGCCCTGCGGGCCAGGAAGACGCCTCTCGGCACCCTGGTATCCTGGGAAATGGGCAAATCCCTGCAGGAGGGCTTAGGCGAAGTCCAGGAAATGATCGATATCTGCGATTTCGCGGTGGGCCAATCACGCCAGCTCTACGGCTGCACCATGGCCTCGGAACGGCCGGAGCATCGCCTCTATGAGCAATATCATCCACTCGGGGTCGTGGGGATCATCAGCGCCTTCAACTTCCCGGTTGCGGTCTGGTCGTGGAACGCCATGCTGGCAGCGGTCTGCGGCGACACCTGCCTGTGGAAGCCGTCCTCGAAGACGCCGCTTACCGCCATCGCCATCCAACATATCCTGGCCGAGGTCATCACGGCCAACAACCTGCCCGAAGGACTCTTTAACCTGATCATCGGCCACGGCGCCACAGTCGGGGAACAACTGCTGCACGACCGGGATGTGCCGCTTCTGTCTCTCACCGGTTCCACCAGGGTGGGCCGCCGTGCCGCCGAAATCGTCGCCGCACGGCTGGGTCGGTGCATCCTGGAGCTCGGTGGCAACAACGCCATCATCCTGACACCACAGGCAAATCTCAAGTTGGCGATACCGGCAATTGTCTTTTCCGCCGTGGGTACCGCCGGTCAGCGCTGCACCACCACCAGGCGGCTGATCGTGCACGAGTCGATCTGCGACCAGGTCGTCCAGGCCCTTCGCAAGGCCTATGGCTCGCTGAAGATCGGCTCCCCGCTTGACCAGAAGAATCATGTCGGACCGCTGATCGACAGTCAGGCGGTAGCGGCCTACCTGGAAGCCCTGCAGACCTTGCGGGAACAAGGGGGAGAGGTCCTCTGCGGCGGCCGGGTGCTCGAAGGTCCTGGCTTTACATCCGGCTGCTATGTGGAGCCGGTGCTGGCAATGGCCGAAAACAACTATCCGATCGTCCGGCAGGAAACCTTTGCCCCGATCCTCTATGTGATCAAGTATACAGGCGCGGTCGAAAACGCGATTGCTATCCACAACGATGTTGCCCAGGGCCTGTCCTCCTCAATCTTCACCGACAGCCTGCGGGAGGCCGAGATCTTCCTGTCGGCTGCGGGCTCCGATTGCGGTATCGCCAATGTCAATATCGGTACGTCCGGGGCGGAAATCGGCGGGGCCTTCGGCGGTGAGAAGGAGACCGGGGGCGGCCGGGAATCGGGTTCGGACGCCTGGAAAGGCTATATGCGCCGGCAGACCAACACCATCAATTACGGCACGGCCCTGCCCCTGGCCCAGGGCATCAAGTTTGACCTCTAAACTGGAAGCCCATCTAGCCGCGATAGGCGGCGATGCCGGTCACCTCCTCGCCGATGATGAGGGTATGCATATCGTGTGTGCCCTCATAGGTGTAGACCGACTCCAGATTATTGGCATGCCGCATGATCGGATACTCGCCCATGATGCCGTTGGCCCCGAGCATGGTGCGGGCCGTACGGCAGATATCGAGTGCCACCTTGACATTGTTCATCTTGGCCATTGAGACCTGGGCCGGGGAATATCGACCCTTATCCTTGAGCCGCCCTAGATGCAGAGCCAGGAGCTGCCCTTTGGTGAGTTCCGTCACCATCTCGGCCAGTTTCTTCTGCTGCAGCTGAAATCCGGCAATCGGTCGGTCGAACTGAATCCTGGCCAAGGAGTAAGCAAGCGCCGTCTGATAACAGTGATCGGCCGCCCCGAGTGCCCCCCAGGCGATGCCGTAACGAGCCTGGGTCAGACAACCGAGCGGCCCTTTCAGCCCGACCACCCCGGGCAAGAGGCTTTTGTCCTCGTCCACCACCACGCCATCGAGGATCAACTCCGAGGTCACCGAGGCCCGTAGGCTCCACTTTCCCTTCATCTGCGGGGCCGAAAAGCCTGGCGTCCCCCGCTCTACCAGAAAACCGCGCACCCCGTCATCGGTCTTGGCCCAGACCACCGCGACATCGGCGATCGTGCCATTGGTGATCCACATCTTGCTGCCGTTCAGCCGCCATTTCCCATTGGTCTCACGGACGGCCTTGGTCCGCATGCCGCTCGGGTTGGAGCCGAAATCGGGTTCGGTAAGACCGAAGCAACCGATCGCCTCTCCCCTGGCCAGTTTTGGTAGCCAGCGCCTTTTCTGGGCCTCGCTGCCGTAGGCAAAGATCGGATACATGACGAGCGACCCCTGCACCGAGGCCATGCTGCGCAGGGCGGAATCGCCGCGTTCCAGCTCATACATCAAGAGCCCGTAGGCGACCTGGGAAAGACCGGCACCGCCATACTCCTCGGGCAGGGTCGGGCCGAAAAAACCCTTATCCGCCATGATCGGCACCAAGTGACCGGGAAAAGTCTCTTCCTGGGCATGCTTATCGATGATCGGCAGAACCTGCTCGTTGACAAAGGTACGGGCGGTTTGCCGCACCAGTTTCTCTTCGTCGTCCAGCAGATCCTGAAAATTCATATAGTCGGTCAACTCGGTGCTCATATTCATGGCACTCTCCTTTGGGGCGGAGGTTGAGCTGCAGTTTGTCTCCACCCCTCTGAACAATTATGCTACGGGCATCCTGGAATTCCTTATACTCATGGTTATAAAACTACTATGGATACAACCCATGAAACTGCAATGACATCATGGCGAAAATATGACATGTAACCCGTCTCAAATCACACTTTAGGTCTCCTATGAAAAAGCACATCGACTCCGTACTTGTTCTGGGTCTTGGCAAGGTCGGCCACCTGGTCGCCCTCCTGCTGCATGAGACGGGATTCAAGGTATGTGCGGCAGACCTGAACCCCACCGACACCTTTCCCTTCCCGGTGCAAGCGCTTGATGTCTTGAGTGCGGTCCTCGCGGGAGCCCTGAAAGATCATGATGCGGTTGTCTCCTGCCTGCCGTACCATTTCAACATCGGGGTTGCACGTGTTGCCGCGGCTTGCGGTGTGCATTACTTCGATCTGACGGAAGACGTCAGTACGACCAGGGAAATCATGAAATTAAGCCGGACAGCCCCTGTTGTCATGGCCCCGCAGTGCGGGCTCGCTCCCGGCTTTATCGCCATTGTCGGGGCCTCTCTTGCCGGAAAATTCGACCGGCTCAGAAACATCAAGCTGCGGGTCGGCGCCTTACCCAAACATCCGACCGGTCTGCTCGGCTACGCTTTCAACTGGTCGCCCGAGGGTGTCGTCAATGAGTACCTCAACGACTGTGAAGTCATTGAAGACGGTGTGCGGAAATGGGTCTCGCCCCTCGAATGGCTGGAAAAACTCGTTATCAACGGTCTGCAGCTCGAGGCCTTCACCACCTCTGGCGGCCTGGGGACCATGTGCGAAACCTATGACGGACTCGTGGAGAATCTCGACTACAAATCGATCCGCTATCCGGGCCATGCCGCCCTGATGAACTTTTTCCTGCATGAACTGCTGATGCGTGAAGATCGGGCGATCGCCGGCAGGATTCTGGTCAACGCCAAACCGCCGGTGAGCGAGGATGTGGTCTATATCCACGCCTCCGTTGAAGGCTGGATAGCGGGAAACCTGTCCCGTGAAGAATTTGTCAGGGTGTACTCTCCGGTTGAGATTGCCGGAGAAACGAGGAGAACCATCGCCTGGACCACCGCCGCCTCCATCTGCGCCGTGGTGGAAATGGTGCAGAGCGGTATTCTGCCGGACAAAGGCTTCATCAAGCAGGAAGAGATCAGCCTTGATACATTCCTGACCACCCATAACGGCCGTCTCTACGCCGGGAATCGCCATGGCGGGAAGCTGACATGACATCGCCCCTGCGCTGCAATGTGGATTTTTTTACTAAGAGCTTGTCCGTAAATAGGCTTGGTTCATCCGACTAAAGCGTACTTTGTTTCATGAAGGGCATAAATTTTCAGTTTGAAGAACTCCATATCCCGAAAACCATATGCCTGTTTCTGCAATGTTTTGATTTTGTTGTTGGTCCCCTCCAGAGGGCCTGTTGATATCGGATAATCGTAATAGGCCAGAATACCGGTGCGGTGGCGATCCAGGGTATCTGCAAACTTGTCGAGCATCTTGATACCTGAACCTCTGGCTCGGAGAATCCAGTCGTGTCCCTCTTGAGGATCTCCTGATCGGCCGCCTTGGCTTTTCTCTGGAGATCTCGACGCAGATCGGAGAGCTTGTCGTTGAACATTTTGACGATATGGAAGTGATCGAAAACAATGACGGCCTTTGGAAGGTTTGCTGAAACTGCCGAGATATATGAGGGGGACATAGCCATAGCAACCGCTTCTATCGTTGCTTTCGCGATTTTTAGTCTTTTCCAGAAAGGAACCAAAGCATCGGCTTCTTTGCCGTCGCCGACAAAAACCACGGCCCCGGAGAGAAAATCGAGCACGACAGTAAGATATCAATGTCCTTTGCCGATAGATATTTCGTCAATAGCGATGTGTTTCAGATCTTTCAGTCTCGGATGAACCGAAAGATAACGTTTCTGCATATCCCTAATGACATCCCAACTGACGCCGAGGTGTATGGCAACGTCTTGAATGGTCATATGGCGGGCAAGCTCCAGGGCATAGCGTTCGAACGAGTTGGATAGGTGCGGCGGGAATCGGCAAAGCCGATCTCAATCTGCCGGACAATACCACAATGCCGGCATTGAACACGGGGGATATGCAAGGCAATATATACCTGTTTGCTCCCGATGGGCAGAGTGTGAAACCAGCGCAACACCAC